>JAGRNM010000147.1 GCA_020440745.1 Deltaproteobacteria bacterium | reverse complement strand
ACCGACTTTCTCTTAACTCAAGAGTGTTTTATCCCGCAAAAATAAAGAGATTTAATAAAGTCGTTAGTAGCTTAAAAGGCTTAATTTAAAAGATAGGCTTAGGCCTTAAGGAGCCAAGCTATTATCCACCGACTCTACAAAGATCTGAACTCGACGGTTTTGCTCTCGGCTGGGTTCATCCACATTAGGTACTAAGAAATTAGTCTCTCCGTAACCTTCTACCAAACCAATTCGGTTAGGATCAACACCTTGGCCTCTCATATAATCTGCCACACTGTTAGCACGACGGTCGGAAAGTTTTTGATTATAGGCATTGCTACCTAGATCACAAGTATAACCCTCAATACGAATTTTAGTAATTTGAGGATGGGCATTTAAAAAGCCAGCTATCTTATCCAAGGTGGATTTAGAAATTTCCCTTATGTCGGCCTTATCAAATTCAAAATAAATCTTGTCTTGTAAGGTAAGCTCATCCCCTGGTTTAACTGTAAACTCAGGTATTTCATTATCCACTGCCATTTCAGCCAAAGGTCGCTTTGTATAAGTATAACCTGCAAAGGCGCGGAAACGAGGATTACCAATGCCATTGGAGACACCTAAGCCACCACCAATATTAAGGTCGTGGTTGTTGTGCCATGTATAACGAAAACCCAATCTAGCCTCGGCAGGAGTAGTACGACGAGCGCTAAAAAAATCTCGAGTGACTGTAGCAGCTTGAGCCTCAGCAATAATGGTCCCTTTGCCTTTAACTTCATACCAACCTTCTGAGACCTCTTTCATTTTTTTAAAAACTTCCACGGACAAGCCTAGGGAGGCTAAAAACTGATCGTCTAAATCATTATTACCTACGTCAAAGACTCTATCTCTGGTGAGGTAGCCAAGGTTAAGAGCCAAGTCGACTCTTTTACCCAACTGGGCATCCAAAACTAATTTAGCACCACCACTGAAAGAACCATTGCCCAAAAAGTCCCCGCTATTAGTTGAAGTCGGAAAACTTACAAAAGGTACCAAAGCAAGCCCAATAGGAGACTCACCTCCCGTGGTGGTATCACGGTTTAAAAGACGAAATTTAAAAGTTAACTGAACATCACCAGTGGCAATATTATTTTCATCCAAACCTAAAAGAGGACTATTAATCCCTTCGTAAAAATGGATTGGCATAACCAAACCCGCTGTAAACCAATCCAAGATACCATAAGAACCCACAATATTACCGCTAAGCAAATGATCTACCACACCACCCACCCGATTAAAGCCAGCATCGCCAAACTCGTAAGGTTTATTGGCATAATCTAAATAAAAGCCCACATGGTAGTTACGTTTGAGCATGGTGGGACTGTCATAGACCGTAAAAAAGGCACTATCATCTATGGTAGGAGTAAAAGTATTAACACTAAAGCTAGTGGTTAAAGCTTGGGCTGAAGTCCAAAGACAGGTTAAAAATCCAAAACTTAATAAAAGATAAGAAAAAAACAACTTAAGCGTTTTGCTCATAATGACTCCCTAATCCTAATCATCCAGATTCTAACAGGTTTATTTTTCACAAGGGATAAAACTGGTTAAAAAATTTAGACAAGCCTCATAACCTCTGAGTTTAAACTTTTAAAAGAAAAAATTAAAAGACTTTTTTAAGTGTTTAAAAAACCTAAAAAAGACTAAAGTTAAATTGTTTTACTTAGGAAACAAATTTTATCTTTTTCTACGAGCATGTCTTAGTCTTAAAAAACTAACCCCACCTAAGACAAGGGAAAACCAGCCATAAAAAGCCATTGATTTAGCACTTGCTTCCCCTAAAGAAGCAACACATGCTCCTTGAGCACCACCATAGGTTACAGACTCTGGGTTTTCCTGGTTAATAGGATTACCTTCTGGATCTGTTGTTCCCCCTGGGTCAGAGCCTGTTCCTATATCTCCACCTCCTGTTAAATTAGCATCAGAGGCTACTATTTCGATAGACAAAATTGTCTCAGAAACATCACAAGGGTCGCCACAAGTAACTCGGATATTATAAGAACCCTCTGTATCGGCTTCAAAAGAAGTAGACATCTGAGTAGCTCCCCCCACAAGGCTTGCTTGATTAGAAGTAAAACTAAGCCCACCCGGGCCAGAGTCCACGCTTAAAACTACCTCTCGGTCATCTCCTGTCTGGTCTTCACAATCTACTATGAGATAACCATTCTCCCCTACTGCTATACCACTATCAGCTGAAACTAACAGACTAGGTGCTTCGTTTTTATTTAAAAAGATATCAACATGGGAGTCATAGGCCGAACCCAAGCCCGCAATAAAGGCGTTACGTACATTCATCGCTGCAATATCGTCTCCACCACAACCATCAAAATCAGCAGCCTGAACCCCTCCTGATTGAAAAGTAAAGGTGGAATCAAAATAACTTAGGGCCTCAACACCAGCAATGCCACCGCTACCATCCGCTAAGACGGTGATTAAGGATGGAAAGGCCTGGACAGGAGTTAGACTAGCAGCAAAAGTACTATAATAATCTAAATTAATGACTAACTCCGAAACTCCACTAGCATAAGCCTCTTCACTAAACTGGCCTGTATCCACCGATCTAGGAGAAGTCACCTCAAAACCAAAATCACTCACAATAGGCAATAAAGAAGCCGACCAAAAGGGAAAACGATTAAAATCGCCATCATTAGCTAAATAAGCCACATTCCAACTACCCTCTCCATCCTCGTTGGTCTCGGTGCCATAAAGCACCGCAATATCAGTAAGCCCGTCGGCACCTACAAAGTCTCCTGCTGCTAGAGGCCCTATTCTCATGTCGCAAGCCCCTGGTGTAGAACAAAAGTCTCTAATATCTCTAATACGAGGATCCCCAACATTAGCTGGACAACTAAAACCACAAGCGCCAGTAGCGGGACAAACCACCACTAAGTCTTGTAATTCGTCACTGATACTGGCGACCACATCCATTAAACCATCTCTATTAAAATCCCCTTGGGCTAAATTAATAGAAGTAGGCTCTCCTCCCAATAAAGACATAAAAGGAATAGAACCCGAGGGCTCGGCATCTAACAAACCAGAGCCAGTATTTTGCAAAACCTGTAATAGAGCTCGATTAAAGCCAGGCAAAGTAGTAGCCACAATGGCTTCGTCCACTCCATCTTGATCACAATCCATCAACAACATGCTTTCATCCCCTGGCAGACTAGTGTCCACTCCACCACCATGGTTTTCATCCAAAGAAAAAGGCATCGGCACTTGACCGGCTACTAAAAGGGCTCTTGTTGTATCTCCAGAACTAAAGCCACCCGTAGAATTGGCATAAAGGGACTCAACGGTTTTTGGATCTAGTGGATCATCCGCAGGATCCATCACCACAGGGTGGGCCACACCAGGAAACTCACCCATTAAAAGTCGACCCGAAGCTAACGATCCAAGACGATAAGGATCGATTAAAGGAGCTCTCAGTGCAGCATTAGTAAAACGACTTTCTACAAAAAGCGCCTCACCTCCTGCGTTAAGGCATAAATCATCCTCTCTAGGATCAAACCCAGGCGCCTGACTTAAATAATAATACAAAGAATCCTCAACCACACCATCTAAGGAATAGTTATCTCGATGAGTAATACAACTTGGCTTGGGCGACCCGTCGGCTAAGGAAGGCCCCCCAAAGTAGTCGCAGACAATATCAGCGCCAACACCAAATTCTGTATCAGCCACAGCCGCTGCTACCGAGAGGCTTTGACAGGCCTCGTTATTATTTTGAAAATGCTGAGCTAGAGCTAAGCTCGGAATAAATAAAGAAAAAATGATTAATAATATCCCTACTAAAAGGTCATTAATGTTCCCATACCCGTGGTTCTGAGACACATAAGACATCTTCTGCTCCTTCCCTAAAAGCGTACTTTATAAATTGTGAAAGACTTTCAAAAATCCGTCAAAGAAAAAAGTACTTTTTTTAGTTAAAAGCAAGAAATAAAAGAATAAAAAAAAAGAAAAATAGTTAAGAAGGGCTTTTTTTGAGGGGAAAATTTTTTAAAACAGCAAAGGGATGGTCTTCTTCCATTGCCTGACACTGACAAGGACCTTGGTTTAAATTTTGAGAGCATTGGGGACAAAGTCCCTTACAGTCCTCTCGGCAAAGTAAGGACATGGGTAAACTCAACAAAATTTCCTGACTAAGCAAATGACTTAGTTCGATTTCGTCACCATGATAGCAAGCAAAATCTAAGTCTTCTTGCTGTAACTCGATTTCCTCCCCAGCCTGTCTCTGAGAAGGCACTTCAAAATAGGGCACTAAGTAGCAAGTCCAAGGCAAATCCATCGTATAAATAAAAGACT
>JAGRNM010000146.1 GCA_020440745.1 Deltaproteobacteria bacterium | reverse complement strand
TAATGTTTTCATTAATAGACGCTCGGCTACGATGGCCTGGGTGGCTATGAATCAGGAGGTTGTCACTATTGCGAATATGACCTTTATCAACGGGTTCTAAATAATAATCATCGGTGGCAAAGGCGCCGCTTGTGACACCGTCTTCATAGGCAAAATTAACTAAGATATTTTCCCTCATACTATAAGCGCTATGGTAGGTGGCAAAGGCTACAGGAGGACCGGTCCAGGGATGGGGTCGATCGGAAAAGTTGTTAAGACTTTCTCCAATTAATAAAGAGTGTTGAATCACACCGCGAGAACCAGAACCCGAAAAATATTTACCTTCACCGTCAGCCGATACCCATCCTGCATAATCAGGCCACACCACGCGGTTCCAAAAATTGCCGTGTCCATTTTTGTAGACGGTCATGTGATTCATCGAAAAGCGTCGCAGACTATCATAAGGATAGTTAATCTCTTGTCCATCGGTGGTAGAGGCGTATTGCAGAGCCGCCACGGTCCCTTCGTTATCGATCTCGGCATTATCAAACATGATGCCGCGTAGATCGTTGGAATGGGCCGTATTGCTATCAAAGTTTCCAAAAAGTAGACGGTTAGGACGGATAGGGACTTCGGTGTTGCCTCCTACAGGATTTTCCGGAAAGGCCATCCAAATCCCAAAGCCTTGAGAATCTGCAATATGATTGTAACGTACCGTATTGTCAGGATTGCTAACCCAAATACCACTGGATCCACTTTCCGTACCGCTTTGAGCTCGGTCATGAAGTTTTAATGCATTACTAGCAGTAGGGAAGCGCACTCTTAAAACTAGATTGTTTTCAACTGTATTGCGTCTTTCTACAGCGTCTTCAAAAAAGATGGCATGTCCTAAAATATCATAACAAATATTATTTTCTACCAAGACGCCATTGGTACCATGAATCGTCACACAACGATTGCTGGATTGGTGGATACTGCTATTGCGTAAGTATTGACCAGTGGCATCACCTCTTTCAGCGCCTTCTCCGTCGTAGCTTAAGCGGTGCCAATGAAAAGGATAGCGAGCCAAGAAGCCCGCTTGACCTACACGGCGAAATTCCACGCCATCGACTTCAACTATTGAGCTTAGTCCCATAACCATAACGTGGGCGCCAAAGCCTTTTTCTTGCCAAAGCTCATCATCCGGTCCTTGTATTACAATATTTCTAGTAAGGTTTCCGATTTCGGCTCTTTCGTCTAAGACCAAAGGAGTCTCGATCTCACTAGAAGAACCAGGCGCAGTGACTGAATCATCTGGGCTTAGACTAAGACCTTCACTAGTAACATATTGTAAGCGTCCCCAATGGAAACCGCTGAGAGGAGAGCTTAGGCTTAGTTTATTTTCGTTTGTCGAACTTAGTTCTAATTTTTCTGTAAAACTAACTCCAAAGAAATCAGTAGGAGCTAGGACTAGTTGGTCTCCGACTTGCCAATCGACACTTTCTTTTAAAGTCAGTTGGCTACTACCCTCGTAGGCGTGATCATTGATTTGGGTCCAAGTGACTGCGGGGCTAGCACCGTGCAGTGATAAGGTTCCATTCATGACCATAATACCTCGGGTACCCATGTGCCCCATGACCTCTTCAGTGGTGTCAGTGGCATCAAGTGTAATTGTTGCTTGATGTTCGTATGGGGTTTCTTCGCTACCAATGATCAGTTGGCCTCCCATGACCAGGATCCAATCAGCAGTTAATTGGATATCTTGAGGTGCAAATTCTAAAGTGCCTTCAATCGTCAAACCTGCTAAATCAGGTGTGTCTTGATCTAAAACAACTCTGGCCCCTTGGGGAATAAGAACAGTATCTCCTGCTTGAGGGACTCTTCCTCCCCAAGTGCTGGCATTAGACCATTGGAGAATAAGCTCATCGTTACCTCCATTGGCCTGAACTACCTCAACAGCTTCTACTGTGTCTCCATCTTCACCTTCATGATTGGAAATCAGTTCACTTTGAGTAAGACCTCCACAAGCAAGGGAGATCAATATAATAAAAATAGTAAAAATTCGTATGAACATGGCTTAGGTCTTTTTAATTAAAAAACCCTACCCATTAACCCCAAAACAACTTCAAACACTGACACGATTAAAATTAATTGAATGAATTAATTAACCAACAAGCAGTCTTAATCCGCGATCCATCAAAGAGAAGGACTAAGGGATGCTTTTATTAGGAATCATTAGACTCCTTCATCACTCCATCGTCGATTGTGTGGGATAAAGGCTTAAGGGTCAATAGGGCTAGCCAGGCTTAGACTATTTTTGAGCCTTGTTTTTGATTTGATTGATTTTTTTATCTTTAGTTTTTTTTTAAAGAATTTAAGTGACCAAAAATCACTTTTAAAAGCCCTGTTATTATATTAAACCGGCTTTAATTTTAGTTTAAAACTTTAATAGCTCAATGGGGAATAAACACTATGCGTCAATCTTTAGTTTTTGTTTTAGCTCTTCTTTTGTTTGGCTTTGGCACCTTGGCCTGTGACAGGCAAGAGGCACCAAGTAGTGCAGTGGAAAAGACTAGTCCGGTGCTAAGGACTAAGGAAGTCCAAGTTGAGGAAGATAAAGAAAGCTTTGAGCGTAAGTCGCCGTATTTGATTCATAAAAAAGCCATAGGCAAAATCCATATAGGGGACCCTCTTGAAGACTTAGCCGTGCTTTGGCATCAAAAGACCAGGGTAGAATCCCGTGAGGGTTATGAGTATAAAGTCTATCAGTCTTATCAAGGTGCAGATTTGGTTTTAGAAGCTTGGGCGGCAGAGGATAATACTAGCATTGAGCAGTTTGAAATTTTTTCTCCTGATTTTAAGACTAGTCAGGGTCTAGGTGTCGGAGTCAGTATAGAAGAATTAATCAAAAAATGCCCCAACTATAAAATTTGGCATAGCTATGTGGCTGATAAATATATTTTAGAATGTCCTGCCTTAGAGTCCTTGCAATTCCAGTTGGATAAAAAAGACTATCTAGGGCCAAAGCAGGTTCAAGCTAAGCAAGATCAAGTTTTTTTAAAAAAAGAAGACTTTAAAAAAGACGCCAAAGTGATTTCTGTAAGAATTTTTTAAGGCTTGTTTTAACATAAGTTAATTTTTAGCCTTGCAAAATACTTTGATTAATTTTTTTTGCTTAGTCTTAATAAAACCGGTGGTAAAAAAATCAGTCCCATTATTGTAGAGCAAGTAATCCCAATCAAGACAATCTGACCCAAGCTAGCCAATCCTTGATGACGAGCAAGTGCCATGCCTAAAAAGCTAGTCAAAGTATCTAGGTAAGTCAGTAATAAGGCTTTTCCTGTAGAACCTAATAAGAAATCGACTGTGCGTTCTCCTTCTTGTCTAAAACGTTGCAAAAGGTGAACGCCGTTGTCAGCACCAATGCCAAGTATCATGGGTAGGGCAATTAAGTTGGCCGTATTAAAACTTAGGCCCATTAGGTTCATTAATCCAAAAAGACTAAAAACCCCAAAGACTAAGGGCGCCATGGCTAGTAAGGAATATTTAAGAGAACGAAAATTAATTAAAAATAAAATAAAAATAGCAGCCGCGGAAAGTAAGCCTGCCAAAAAATAACTGCTACGGACTAGATTAAGTATTTCATAAAACATCATCGGCGGTCCGGTAAAATTGGGAGAAATACTTTGGAGCTGTTTAGTAAAAGATTCTAAGGCTTCTCTCTCCCAGATATTGACAGAGGGATAGGCTTGCAGGGCTAGGGTACCATCGGGTGACTCCACTTGTCTTAATAGTTGAGGGGCTATGTCGGATTTTTTTGCCAAGGGACTATGGGCAGCTTTTAGTAAATGGTCTCGATAGACAGTAATAAAGGCTTGATTAAACTTAGCTAGGTTTTCATCGGAGACTTGATTTAGATTTTTTTGGATAAACTCTAGCTCGCTTAAGTTTTTTTCTAAAAGAGAGAGGAGCTCTTGGCTATTGGGAGCGCTTAATAGGGACTCTAAGCTTTGGTTAAGCAAATTTTCTAGCTGTTTTAAATTTTTTTGTAAAAGACTTGGGTCAAGCTTGCTAGTTTTAGGGATAGAATAACTTTTTAATTTTTGTGCTAGGGCTTCGCGTTCTGGTGTCCAAGTTTTGGGTAAGACCTCTCCAAGCCAGGAGACTTTTTTAACCGTGGGTAGTTTATTTAATGCTTCTACTATTTTTTTTGCTTCTTCTTGTTGTTTTACCAATAAAACAGCAGAGCGTGGACTTAAGTCGCTAGAGGAGAGTTTTTTTTCATAAGCGACGGCTTCTGTTCCCTTAGCCTGAAGATTAAGTAGATTGCTGTCAAAGGGAATCCCCTGAATCCAAAGGGCATA
>JAGRNM010000145.1 GCA_020440745.1 Deltaproteobacteria bacterium | reverse complement strand
TCTAATAAACTTTCTAAATAAAGCTTATGTCTTAAAGACCCATAGATAATTTCGGTTAAAAGTCCCTTATCCCGCAGATCCCAATTTTGTTTTTTAAAGCTTAAATCCAATTGCTCAGAGGCAAAGCCTTGACCTCTAAGCACCAAAGAAAAAATTTTAAGCGCTGTCTGCCTAAGAGAAAGGGACTTAGCCATTTAAGCTCTCCCTCTATACTCTTGTCATATATTCATGGTTTTCTGTATCTACTTTAATCTTATCTCCCACTTTAATAAAAGGCGGCACTTTGATTTGGGCTCCTGTCTCTAAGGTAGCTGGTTTATATTGGGCAGTAGCGGTGGCTCCCTTAAGTTCTGGTTCGGTCTCAGTAACTGTTAACTCCATTACCTTAGGAAGCGTCACGCCAATACTTTTTCCCTCATAAAAACAAACATCCACAATAGCCTCAGGTAACAAAAAATAAACAGCATCTCCCATTTGTTCTAAACTCAAATGAATCTGCTCAAAATTTTCTTGGTCCATAAGATGAAAATCATCCCCCTCCCGATAAAGAAACTGCATTTTTTTGGTCTCTAAAGAGACTTTTTCTACCTTATCGGAAGAACCAAACTTAGCTTCTGTTTGCTCGCCATTAATGAGATTTCTCATTTTAACCTGCATAAAACCGCGCTTATTACCCGGCGTGCGATGTTGGGCCTCCATAATTTGATAGGGTTTTCCTTCATAATTAATAATCATACCAGAACGTAATTGCGTAGCTTGCAGCATGAAATCTCCTTTTATATTTTTTTAGGCTTTAATTTTTGAACCGATGGGTAGCAAAAACAATCCACCAAATGATCATTAACCAAACCCACTGCCTGCATCCAAGCATAAATAATACTAGAACCTACAAAATTAAATCCTCTTTTTTTAAGATCTCGGCTAATTTGATCACTCAGTTCAGTTTTAGCTGGTATCTGAGAGAGTTTTTTGAAATGATTTTGAATCGGCTTACCCTCCACCCAATTCCAAAGATACTTAGCAAAACCCCCCTCCTCCTTTTGCAAGGCCAAAAAAGCCTTAGCATTTTGTACAGCTGATTTAATTTTAAGACGATTACGAATAATGGCAGGATTTTTTTCAAGCTGCAAAAGCTTAGCCGGGGAAAAACGAGCTATTTTTTTAGCTTCAAAACCTGAAAAAGCTTTGCAATATCCCTCTCTTTTATTTAAAACCGTCTCCCAACTAAGTCCAGCTTGGGCTCCTTCTAAAAGTAGCATCTCGAAAAGTTTTTGATCTTCCCAAACCGGCACACCCCACTCTTGATCGTGATAAGCTACATAAATAGGATTTTTTAAATTGACCCAGGAGCAACGTTCTTTCATATCCTTATGTTTCTAGATAGTTTTTAAGCCCAAGGGCAAGCAATCTTTAAGAGAAAAATAAATGAAAAAAATACTAAAAATTACAACTTACTTATTAAGCTTTTTAATCCTTGGTTTGGGACTTTTCTTAGGAGTAAAAATCTTATTACCCCAACATCCAACGGAAACCAGCCAAGTCCAAAATTTTCAAAAAAATCAAGCCAAGCTAGAGACTTTAAGACAACAAATTGCTTTAAACGCTAAAGACTCTGCTACGCTTGATGTTAAGACAATTCAAAATAAAGAAGAGTCCCTACTAAAAGAGCTGGGCATTTTATGGATAAGTCTTAAGCCTTCAGGAGAAATAGACTTAGTCACTTCTAAAGGGGGGTTCTACTTTACCGACTCTCTCATGGGCTATTATTACAGCGAAAAAACCCCACAAAATATTTATGAGTGCGATCCCCAAAAATACCCTCAAGAACCTGTAAAAAGCTTAGAAACTTTTTTTAAAGAATATAGCTCAATTGAATGTGTCTACCGAGTTTATCGTCCCTTAGGAGGAGCTTGGTATCTTTATTATGAAAGAGTGGAATTTTAGCTTTTATGAAGACTTGGTTCCCACACCTATTAAAGCCGTTGCGGGAAAAACATAAGACTGACCTTTAAAAATATTTTCTAAGTAGTCCAAGGCCTTCAAAGATTGCTTTTGCCACTCTTCTTCTCCGATTTTCTTTCTTAGCCAAGCTAAAGAGACGGTAGCTCTGGCCATCTTATCCCATAGAGTTTTGGCATCCACAGCCCCAAGTTTAACTGTGTGTCTTTGGATCTCTACTTGATCAAAGCCTGCTATTGTCATCTCTTGATAAAAATCTTCCACATTTTCTAGACTATGAAGCTTTTCTTCACAAGCCAAGTCAGAAGCACCCATTAATTTTAAAAGATCTGATAAAAAAGTAGATTCCACAAACTCCCAGCTAGCAATTAAAGCCTTGGCTCCTGGTTTAAGCACTCGCAAGGCTTCAGAAAAGGCCTGATGTCTATCGGAAAAAACCATGATACCAAACATAGAAAAAACCGCGTCAAATTGCTGATCTTTAAAGGGCAAGTGGTGAGCATCAGCTTGGTGAATCTTGATATTGGTGATATTTTTGTTTTTGATAGAATTTATTAAAAGACTAAGCATCTCTTTAGAAAAATCCAAAGCATCCACTTGCCTTACATAAGGAGCTACTTTTAGAGTTAGGGTTCCTGGACCACAAGCAATATCTAAAACACGACTTTCTGGAGTAAGATTGGCCACTTCAATAGCCTTAAGAGAAAAAGGCGTCATAGCCCAATCAAGATCTTGAGTATAACCTTCAGCTACTAAATCCCAAGACTCTACTAGAGATAAAAGATTACTCTCTTTTGCTAGATCCTTAGGCATAACCCACCCCTAAAAAAGCTGTAGTAGAGAGGGCCTGAGTTCTGCCTTCAAATTGTTCATGCAAGTAGTCTATTGCTTTCTTGGATCTCTCTTGCCAAATGGTTTCACCCATTTTTCTTCTCAGCATCACTAGAGGCACTGCGCTTTCAACCAAATTTTTCCAAAAATCCTCAGCTTTAATCTTGGGCAAAGTCAAAGTGTGTTCTTTAATTTCTACCTTAGAAAAACCTGCTTGCTTCATCTCACTAGAAAAGACTTCAGGGTTTTCTAAACTATCCAAAATAGCCTCTGGTTTCTCAATACTAGGTTCTATAGCCTGTAAAGAACCAAATAAAAGCCTCATCATAGGAGAACGCTCAATAGGAGCCCAACTAGAAATAACCGCCTTAGCGCCAGGCTTAAGCACACGACGAATTTGGGAAAAGCCTTTTAAACGATCAGGAAAAAACATTAAGCCAAACATAGAAAAAGCAGCATCAAAGGAGTGATTAGTTAAGTCCAAATCCTGTCCATCACCATGAACCAAAGTAATATTATCAAGTACTAAAGATTTTTTTAAATGACTGAGCTGTCCTAGCATAGCCTTAGAAAAATCTACAGCCGTCACATGTTTAACCTTAGGAGCTAGCTGCAGACTTAAAGTTCCTGGGCCACAAGCTAAGTCTAAAACAAGGCTATGGGAATCCAAGTCAACCAACTCAATGGCCAGGCGGGCAAAAGGTTCCATCACCCAATGGATTTTATTAGCATAGCCCTGAGCCACTAAATTCCAAGGTTCCGGTTGGGATAAAGGATTAGTCTTAGATGTCATAAAAAAGACCCATGAAATACTTTATCCAAAAAAGCAACCACTGACTTTAAGCCCTATAAAATACTTTAAAGCTCTTTAGCTTATTCTAAATAAATAGCATTATAAGCCGCAAGTCTCATTGGCTGGCACCGCTTCGTGGATCTTTTTAGGATCAGGCAAGTTTAAGTGTTTCATTAAATCAACAAAACTAGCCTTGGTTTGTTGATGAAAACGAGGATTAAGGTCTTTTTCCTGTTGAATAGTCGAAACTCGATGCTTCTTATAATCGTGGCCTGGGTAAACCAAGGTATCCGGGGGAAGCTTAAAGAGTTTACCCACTACCGACTCCCAAAGGCTTTCGGCCGAACCCCCTTGAAAATCCGTACGGCCACAACCATTAATAAAAAGTGCATCTCCTGTAAAAAGACGATCCTCCACCAAATAAGCCACATGACAAGGAGTATGACCAGGAGTGTATATAACTTTAATATGATAAGGACCAAAACTAAGCTCTTCACCGTCTTTGGCCTTTTTAGAAACACAAGTAGCCTTAGTATACTCTCCCAATACAGATTCAGCGCCGGTTTTTTCTCTTAAAAGTCCTGATCCAGTGATATGATCAGCATGCACATGAGTGTCCAAAGTATATTTAAGGTGAAGGCCTAAGGATTTTAGTTCATTAAGATAATCTTCTACTCTTTCTTTAACAGGATCAATTAAAACAGCCTCTTTAGAAGTTAAATCAGCCAACAAATAAGTATAGGTAAAAGATTCTGGATCTTGAAACTGCTTAAAATACATC
>JAGRNM010000144.1 GCA_020440745.1 Deltaproteobacteria bacterium | reverse complement strand
GCACCAATTAATCTAAGCGAAAGCTTAGGATCAGACCTTAACGTAGTAAATTTTTCTACCTACTCTGTAGAAGTATTGAGCGAACCTGGTTCCTAAAAATTATTAGAAACTTTTAATCAAGACTCTACCATCTCTAAATACCGCTTAGCTGCTTCGTAGTCTGGATCCTTTTTTAGGATCTCCTGCCAAGTTTTGACAGCCTCTTTGACCTTACCACTGGCATACTGGGTCACCCCTAGCTGCACCTTAGCGTAAAGATATTTAGGATGAACTTTTAAAACTTGGCGATACTCCTTAAGAGAATCAGCAAACTTATGCTGCTCCCTTAAAACCCCTGCCAATTTACAACGAATATCATGAAAATTAGGGGCCAGACTTAAAGCCTTTTTATACTCCTCGCCGGCTTCTTTATAAAAACCAATCCCATCATAAAGATCCCCTAACTCAGCGTGACGGTTAGCCAACTTAGCCCGGATAAAAGGGTCCATCTTACTTCCCTTACCCTTGGTTTTTCCAACAAGCTGAACCTTATTATAAAACTTCCTGGCTTTTTTATATTCCCCCAAATCATTGTAGAGCACCGCTAAGTTTAAAAGCGCCTCTACATACTTGGGATTAAGCTTAATAGCCTGATCAAAGTACTCAATCGCCTGACTAAATTGACCAAAATGATGGTTAATGACTCCCATCATATTATAAACATCCGCATAAGGCTGTTTATGATCCATTAATTGCAAAAAAAACTTCTGAGCTTTAGAAAACTGACGATGCTGAAAAGCTCTTTTACCTTCTGTAAATAATTGATGAATATCATCCATACTAAAGACCCCCTACAAAATTTTAAGACTTAACTTTTTTTCTTAACTCTTTGGTTTTTTTACTATCGGCATACTTGTCTTCCATCAAACTTAAAGCCGCCTCTACTTTATCTTGCATCCTTAACTTATGATAAGAAAGTACTAAGTAATAAAGAGCGTCTTCCTCCCAAGGCGTATCAGGATAGTCTTGCAAGATAGCAATAAAGCGAGGAATAGCAGCCCGATACTCTCCAAACTTATAATAAAAACGCCCAACGTAAAAATGTTTTTCTGCCCCCTTACCCCTCATCTGCCCTAATTTAGAGGCCGCTAACTTAGCATAAGGAGAAGACGGAAAAAGCCTTAGGACCATCGTAAAACTATCCTCTGCCTCTTTTAAATAACTCTGGTCACGGTCAATTTTTTTAGAGACCTTTCTAGAATAAGCCAAACCCGCCCGATAATAAGCATAATCTAATTTAGGACTACTGGGATGCAGTTGGACAAAAATTTTATAAGTCTCCGCCGCCAATAACCACTCTTTATTGCGATAATAATTATCAGCAATCTTTAACTCCGCCTCGCTAGCCACAGGGGAAGAAGCATAACGGGATTTTACCAACTCCAAACACTCCACAGACTCCTCAAAACGCTTCTTTTGGCTTAAGTATAAACACTTATCCAAAGCTTCTTGATCAGTGTCCTCGGGGTAGAGTTTGACCTGTTTTTTGCTACAAGCGCTACCAAAAGCTAAGAGCAAAACCAAAATGACTAAAATAGATCGAAACATGGGTGGTAAGAATCCTAAAAAAAGCAAGCCAATGAAGTCAACTGCTTAAAAAAACTTAAAATAAAAGAAAGCCAAACAAAATATAGCTTAGGTATCCAAAATCCAGAAGTATTTAAAATAACCAAGATTTTTAAGCCCTAAGAAGCCTTGACTTCAAACCTAAGCGCCCTTATCCCTAGCAAAGAAAACCTTAAACGTCTTCAAACGTTCTTAAGCCTTAACCAGGAGAAAAAAATCGTGGATTCCTCAGAAAATTCCCAAGACTTTAAAGTAAAAGTCAACGATCGCCGCCTCTTTGACCAAGCAGGCAATGAGCGCCCCGTAGAAGAGAATCCCCCAGAAACAGCCAAACCTCAAGCCAAAGAAACCCCTCCTCCCCCTCCTCCAAAGGCCGAAAGCCCAAAAAAACCAAGCCATCAAGAAGAGATTAAAGAAAGCAATCCCTATTTTCACTCCTTAATTTTATCTTTAGCCATGCAAGCCCAGTCTGCTTTAGGAATGAGCCCCTATCCAGCCACGGGCTCTGTACAAAAAGACCTAGAAAGCGCCAAACAAAGCATTGACTGTCTGGGCGCCCTACAAGAAAAAACCCAAGGCAATCTCAGCGCCGAAGAGGCCCACCTGCTAGAAAACATACTCTACGAGCTAAGATTAGCCTATGTGGAGGCTCAATAATTTAAACAAGCTTGCTTAAAAGGAAAGAAAAAATGAAAATAAGCAAAGGCACTCTATTAATTCTTTTATTAACCGCTAGCTTAGTAGGAGGTTTTGGTTTTGGGCAAAGACCTAGCCATGCCTTTTTAGGTTCCTCTACTCCCGAGAGTTTTTCTGGACTTGCCAAAAAAGTCCAAAATGCCGTGGTCAATATCTCCACCACCAAAACACAAAAATTAAGACGCCATCCCTTTTTTCGCTTTCATGAAGACTTTTTCTCTAGCCCCTATGGAGGCGGTCAAGACTCCATCAAAAGACCCAATAGCTTGGGTAGTGGATTTATCTTTGACGAACGAGGCTACATTGTCACCAATCACCACGTCATTGAAGGTGCTGACGAAATCGTCGTCAACTTAAGCGACGGACGCTCTTTAGAGGCCCGTATCGTTGGCACTGATCCTAAAAGCGACTTAGCGGTCATCCAAGTTCAAGACAAAGACAAACTACCTACCGTCTCTTTAGGTAATTCCGACGATCTAGAAGTTGGTGACTGGGTTGTGGCCATTGGTAACCCCTTTGGTCTAGGCCAAACCATGACAGCAGGGATACTAAGCGCCAAGGGTCGGGTCTTAGGAGCCGGTCCCTATGATAACTTTTTGCAAACTGACGCCAGCATCAACCCCGGCAACTCAGGTGGACCTCTTTTTAACCTAGACGGAGAAGTCATTGGGGTCAATACCGCCATCATCGCTGGTGGCCAAGGTTTGGGCTTTGCCATCCCCGTTAATATGGCCAAAAAAGTCGTAGAACAACTTATTAAAAACGGAAGAGTCCAACGAGGCTATTTAGGCATTGGGGCTCAAGAGGTCACCCGACAATTGGCCAAAAACCTAGGCCTTAACAAAGTCCAAGGAGTACTGGTGGGAGAAGTCTATCGCGATAGTCCAGCGCACCAAGCCGGCATCCAAGTAGGAGATGTAATTTTAAGTTTTAACGGAAAAGAAATCGCCCGTCAGCAGGACCTACCACTCTTAGTTAGCCAATCTCAGGTAGGTTCTTTAGCCAATCTAGAAATCTTAAGAAACGGCGAAAGAAAAAAAGTTAAACTTCGTCTAGGATCTCTAGAGCGATCCACCAACCAAATTGCCAACTACGAGGACGAAAAAGGCACCAAAACCCGATTAGGGGTCTCCGTAAGAGACCTTAGTAATCGCGAAGCTCAAAGCTATGGACTAGAACCAGGCTTTGGAGTTGTAATCGTCGAAGTAGAGGACGAATCCCCCGCCGAAAAAGTAGGACTTAAACCCGGAGATATTATTTTAGAGGTCAATGATCAAGCCATTGAAGACCCTAAAGACTTTGCCCAAATGGCCAAAAAATTTAAAAAAGGCGAAGTCATCCGTCTCTATGTAAGGCGTGGTCCTCTCAGCAGTTATTTTGCCTTTGCTTTATAAATGAATTACCCACGGCTAAAAGACTTTAAAGCTCTTTGCTTAAATTAAGGAGATTACGCTTGAAGCCCACCTATCAAAACTATCTAGGACTTCTATTAATCATCATCGCGCTATTTCCATTCTCAATTAAAGCCGAAGATCTAAAAAGTTTAAGCCAACAAATACAAAAGCGCTATGAAGCCACTCAAACCTCTCGCTTTGAACTCAATCAAAAAACCTACGTACAAGTCTTAGAAAAAGACATCTACAAAAAAGCCAAAGCTACTTTTAAAAAACCAGGAAAATTTATTCTAGAATATCAAGATCAAAATGGCCGACTTTACATGAGTGACGGCAAAAAACTTTGGATCTATCAAAAAGGCGACCGACAAGTCCAAAGCTATCCTCTTAACGACGACAACATACCTGCTGAAGCCTTAAGCTTTTTAGGAGGCCTAGCCAACTTAGAACAAGACTTTGCCGTCGAAATCCCAGAAGACAAAAAACAAAAAACCTTTAAACTAAACCCTCAACTAAAATGGGTAGAACTAAGCCCTCTAAAAAAACAATCCCAAATTGCTTGGATCCTTTTAGGTGTAAACCCTGAAACTTTTTATACTCAAGAACTTTACCTCTACACCGATAGTCAAAACTTAAGTCACTATACCTTACAAAATAGAGAAGTTAATTTTGA
>JAGRNM010000143.1 GCA_020440745.1 Deltaproteobacteria bacterium | reverse complement strand
ACTCGTAGGATGAGTATTCTTCTTCGTAGTCATGAAAATCACATTCGTAATGACTGTAAGTATGAGTATCGAAGGCTGAATCAATCGCTCCATCAATCGCCCCATTAATGGCTGCCCCTAACATGCACTCCCAAAAACCCTTGCAACCACTAAGACCGGCAAGAAGGCCAAATACGACAAAAGCTTTAACAAAAAATTGTTTAATGACCATGGACGATTCCTTATGAAAAACTCAATAAAAAGACTTAGAGAAAGGATTCCGAGTTAAATAAAAAGACTCTCGTTAAAAAATTTGATGAAACGGGGGATATTAAAGAATAGTTTTATTAAAATCAAGAACGTTTAGAACCCTCTAAAAGATAAGGGGTTTTTAATATTTCAAAGCCGTTTAAGCTTTTTTAAGAACCCATGGCCTCATCATAAGAAGGAGCAAGCACTTCTCGCCCCTTTGAACCCATGGGAGCGCTGACAACACCTTCGGCCTCCATGGCCTCTACTAAACGGGCGGCCCGATTATAGCCAATACGCAGGCGTCTTTGCACCATAGAAATACTCGCCTGACGGGTCTCGGTGACAATGGCCACCGCTTGGTCATAAAGCTCATCTTGATCTTCGCCGCTACCCGCTGGGCCTCCTTCAGTAGGCATTTTCATATTTAATAATTCTTCATTATAGATGGGTTTGGCCTGTTCTTTTAAATGGGCAACAATGCGTTGGATTTCTTGATCGCTGACAAAGGCTCCGTGCACTCGAGTCTGACGAGACAATCCAGGAGGAATAAATAACATATCTCCCATGCCCAACAAATGCTCGGCTCCAATTGTGTCTAGGATGGTGCGACTGTCATGTTTACTAGTGACTTTAAAGGCAATGCGAGAGGGAAAGTTGGCTTTAATAATACCCGTAATGACGTCCACACTAGGTCTTTGAGTGGCCAAAATCATGTGAATACCAGCTGCTCTGGCCATTTGGGCTAAACGAGTAATATATTCTTCTACCTCGCGACCAGCTACCATCATCAAGTCCGCTAATTCGTCAATAATAATAACAATAAAGGGAAGCTTTTCTTCGTGCTTTAAAGGTTCTATCTCTCCATTACTGGAGGCCACTCTCTGATTGAGTACTTCCAACTCACCTGCTTCAAACTTTTTATTATAAGAAGCAATATTGCGAACTTTAGCATCGCTTAACAAACGATAACGTCGTTCCATTTCTTTAACAGCCCAAGCTAGGGCTACCGTAGCTTTTTTAGGCTGGGTCACAACAGGCAAAAGCAAATGGGGAATATCCTCATAAATACTTAGCTCTAACATCTTAGGATCAATAAAAATAAATCGCACTTCTTCTGGTGTGTTTTTTAGGATCAAGCTTAAGATCATAGAATTAAGCCCAACCGATTTACCAGCCCCTGTGGCTCCAGCTACTAATAAGTGGGGCATCTTGGCCAAGTCCGCTACTACAATGTGGCCCTCGATGTTTTTACCCAAAGCCAAAGCAAGCTTGCTTTCGGTTTTTTGAAACTTAGCATCGGCTACGATTTCTTTAAAGTAAACCGTCTCTCTATCTAGGTTGGGAATCTCTATCCCCACCGCTGGTTTACCGGGCAAGGGCGCCACAATGCGTACTGGGCGTCCACCCATGCTCAAGCTTAAGTCATCAGCCAAATTGGTAATCTTATTAACTTTAACCCCAGCAGCGGGTTCAAACTCGTACATAGTCACCACCGGACCTGGATGGATCTCAGTAACGCGACCTTCTACACTATAGTCTTGAAGTTTATTGACTAAGACTTGACTACTAGCCTTGAGGCTTTCTTCGTCCACCTGTTTGGTGGCATCTTCCGGTACTGGATCTAAAAGAGCTATGGCTGGCAACTCAAAGTTTCCACTAAAAGTGCCAAAGCTTAATTGATCCTCTTTAAGAGGAGCCTTGCGCTCGACTTTCTTAAAAATCCTTGGTCCTCCAGAAACTGCTTCAGGACTAGCGTCTAGTGCTTCTACAGTCTTAGCAGGTAAACTAGGAGTTGGAGCAGGACTGGAAGACAAAGGAGTAGAAGTTTTATTTTGATTAATCTTAGGAGGAGGCACTTTTTGTTTTTGGGCTAAAGCTTTGGCCTTTTTTTCTTCAACGCGCTTTGCTTGCCAACGGCTATAGGACTTTTTAAGACGGGCAAAGACCAAGGTCATCTTAGAAAGTACCCAAAAACGAAAAACCCCCAAGACCTTGAATGTTCTCTTCCCTAGTTCGACTACAGAAAGTTTAGTTGCCCAAATCAAACTCAAAAGCGCCAAACTAAAGACCAAAAGATAAGAACCCCAATTGCCCAAGACACTCCGTAAGTGCTCGCCAATCACCGCTCCTACCAATCCTCCGGCTAACATTTCTTGATTATAAAGAGTGATTTTATTCCATAATAATTGGCAAAGAATACTTAAGAGAAAAAGAAAAACTCCCAAAAAACCTAACTCACTCCAAGCCAAAGCCTGCTTGCCAGGCACTAAAAAACGATAGGCTGCCCAAAAAAGTAAAGCACCTAATAAAAAACTAGGTAAACCTAAAGTACTTAACAAGAGATCCGCCCAATAAGAGCCTACCAACCCACCATAATTTTGAATATGGGAAGCTGTAGAAGCTGCATTAAAAGACGGGTCTCCTGGCGCATAACTAAATAAAGCCAAAAAACTAAAAGCACTTAGGCTTAAGAGCAAAATACCTAAGATCTCTCCCAAAAAACGGGGACGGGCAGAATTGGAGCCTTTTTTTGACATGTATGAAAGGAAAAATTAAAAATTAAAAGCTCTACCCCAGACTCATGGAAATTAAAAACCCAAGCCCAGGCTAAAACCTATACTTAAATCAAGCTAGTCAGCTTGTTTTCTTAAGAAGGTGGGGACATCGTATTCGTCCTGTCCCATGTCTACTACACCAATCTCGGCTACTAATTTTTTAAGATCCGTTAAAGGACTGGTTCTAGTGGAAGCCGAAGTGGCCATTTCTAATCCACCACTTCCACCACCTGCACTTCCCGAAGAAGAACTGGTAAAAGTGGAAGTAGATTCCTTAGCGCTAGCGTCGAAAAAACTTTGTTGTCTTAAAGAAGGAGTCTCTGGACGATTACGAAACTCATGGGGACTAACTGACCGCTCATAATGACGACCAGGATTGGCATAAGAAGAAGTCCCTAAACTAGAAGCACCGGAAGAAGCCTCCCTTTGCCAAGGGCGCTCTGACCCTCCTACTCCAGTCGAAGCCTGAGGCCATTGATTTTTTTGTCGTTTATTAAAACCAGTTGCAATGACAGTGACACGGATTTCGTCTTTAAATTTTTCATTAACTACAGCACCAAAAATAATATTGGCGTCTTCATGGGCTTCTTGTTGAATCAGCTTACTGGCTTCGTTGACTTCAAAAAGCGTCATGCTACTAGGACCTGTGATATTAATAATAATACCGGTGGCTCCGTTGATAGAGACGTTTTCCAAAAGAGGCGAACTAATCGCTTGTTGGGCAGCTTCCATCGCGCGGTTCTCACCTTCACCCGTGCCGGTTCCCATAAGAGCCATACCCATCTCGGCCATAATGGTTCTGACATCAGCAAAGTCTAAGTTGATTAATCCAGGAATCGTAATCAAATCACTAATACCCTTAACCGCTTGCAAAAGAACTTCGTCTGCTTTTTTAAAAGTATCCAACATTGGCGTGTCTTTACCGGCCACACTTAAGAGTTTTTCATTGGGAATCGTAATTAGGGTGTCGACGTTTTCTCTTAATTCTTCCACGCCCATTTCAGCATGTTTAGAGCGCTTTTTGCCCTCAAAAGCAAAAGGCTTAGTCACTACTCCCACGGTTAAAGCACCCAACTCTTTAGCTACTCTTGCCAAGACAGGGGCTGCTCCTGTGCCGGTTCCTCCACCCATTCCACAGGTGATAAAAACCATGTCTGCTCCCTCTAAGACTTCAGCAATTGCTCTTTCATCCTCTAAAGCCGCTTGTTTACCCACTTGAGGATCAGCACCAGCACCCAAACCCTTAGTCACCTGAGCACCAATTTGTAATTTAATACCCGCTTTACTAAACCTTAAAGCCTGAGCGTCCGTATTGGCCGCAATAAATTCCACACCATCCAACTGACTGGTGATCATGGTATTAACAGCATTGCCTCCACCACCTCCCACACCAATGACTTTGATTTTTGCGTTTTGAGCTAGATTTTCTTCAAATTCAAACATGATGGACCTTCTTTCTTCGACCTTAAAAATTTGAGTTATTAAAATCTAAAAAGCCTTGAACAGACCAAAAGGTCTGCTTTTTTCCAAAGCTTAATGGATGGTTGGATATTTTTTTTGAACCTGAAAGAAGGTCCTGTTTTTTTG
>JAGRNM010000142.1 GCA_020440745.1 Deltaproteobacteria bacterium | reverse complement strand
CGTGGGCGTCGTCTACAATAACGCCCGCATTGCCCTATCAGAAAGATCTTGGGAACTCATGAGCCTAAGAGTCTTAGGCCTCAGTCGTAACGAGGTTTTTAAAATCCTAGCCGGCGAAATGCTGGCACAAATCCTCTTAGCCCTACCCTTAGGCTGGCTTTTAGGCTATGGCTTTGCGATTTTTTTGGTCAAGATGATGGCCAATGAGACGGTTGATTTTCCTGTCGTCATCCAAAAACCTAGCTTTGCTTACGCCTCCTTGATCGTCCTAGTCTCCGCCCTATTAAGCACTTGGATTATCAAAAGACGTTTAGATCAAAGCGACCTAGTCATGGCCTTAAAAGTACGGGAGTAAAAAAAATTTTGCTTAAATGCTTAAAAAATTAAAAAAAGAAAAACTCTAATACCCATGAAAAAAACCACTCATTCCATACCTTACTTTATCTTTTGGCTTTTACTTCTTCTAGGCGCTGGTGGCCTTTTAGTATGGGCCTTAATCCCCAAAGCACTTTTGGTAGAAATCGCCACCCTTCAAAAAGGCCCTTACGAACAAATGGTAGAAGAAGAAGGAAAAACCCGGGCCAAGGAAGTCTTTGAAATCCTCTCACCGGTCACCGGCAACCTCAAACGTGTCCAAGTCCACGCGGGAGATCCCGTAAAAGTTGGCCAAGTCCTAGCGGTAGTCGACCGGCCAGAAACTTGGGAAATCAAATCCCCCATCCAAGGTCGAGTCCTGCGTGTCCAAAGAGAAAGCAGCGGCCCCATCGAACGAGGCACCGTCATCATGGAGCTAGCCGATCCGTCGGCCTTAGAAATAGTCGCCGAAGTCCTCACCGAAGACGCCATCAGCATCCAAGTGGGGGCACCAGTAAAAATCCAAAGTTGGGGAGGCTGCCAAGCCTTAGAAGGCCAAGTAAGACTCATCGAGCCTGCGGCCTTTACCAAAGTCTCTGCCCTAGGCGTCGAAGAGCAAAGAGTAAAAGTCATCATCGACCTCACCTCTCCTCCAGAAAAATGCGCAGGCCTGGGAGATGGTTTTAGAGTTTACAATCAGATCATTACCTTTCACACTCCGGAGGCCCTACTTTTACCCACGGGTGCTTTATTTAAAGAGGACGAGGATTGGATGGTCTTTAAAGTAGTAGAAGGCCGCGCTCAAAAAACCAAAGTCCAAATCCTACGCCGTCATGCCAAACAAGCCATGGTGGGCGAAGGCCTAAAAGCTGGCGACCAAGTAATTGTCTATCCCAATGACGAAATCGAAGAAGGCAGCCGCGTCCAAGAACTTAAACAAGCTTCCACAAGATAAAAAGGCTAAACCAAGCTTTATCTAAGTATTTAATATAATTGATTAATTTTAAAATTATTTTTATTTTCATAAAAAAATGGAATTGACGATTCCATTTTTATATGAAAAATGGAATTATGTATTCCAGAATTCTTAACTACACAGAAAAAAAGAGTTTTTTTCTCTTTGGTCCTCGAGGAACGGGCAAATCCACTTGGGTTAGGACTCGTTTTCCCCATGCCCTTTACCTCGACCTACTGCGAGGGGACCTCTACACTTCTTTATTAGCGGACCCTCACCACTTAGCGCGGCTCATCCCACCGGATTGGCAGGACTGGATTATTATTGATGAAGTCCAAAAAGTCCCTGCCTTATTGGACGAGGTACACCGTTTGATTGAAGAAAAAAAACTCTGCTTTGTGCTCACGGGTTCCAGTGCCCGCAAACTTAAGCGTGCTGGATCCAACCTTTTAGCGGGCCGTGCACTTAACTACACCATGCACCCTTTTACTAGCGTGGAGTTAGGCGATGATTTTAAATTAGCAAAAGCCCTTGAGCACGGCTTATTGCCAGCCACTTGGTCAGAAACCGATCCTCAGCAATTTTTGGCAGCCTATGTGCAAACTTATTTACAAGAGGAAATCTTAGCCGAGGGTCTTACCCGTCGTTTGGATCAGTTCAGTCGTTTTCTGCAAGCGGCTAGTTTTTCCCAAGGCAGTTTATTAAACATCACCCAAGTAGCCCGCGACTGTGCGGTGGAACGCAAAACCGTCAGCAATTATTTTGAGATTTTGGAAGATCTTTTACTAGCCATTAGGCTTCCCATCTTTCAGCGGCGGGCTAGGCGTCGCTTGGTACAGCATCCTAAGTTTTATTATTTTGATGTGGGAGTTTACCGCGTTTTGCGACCACAAGGTCCTTTGGATGACCAAGCGACTATAGAAGGCATTGCTTATGAAAGCTTATGGCTTCAAGAAATGCGAGCTTTGGATGCCGCTTATCACTGGGGCTATGAATTTTTTTATTGGCGCACCCAAACGGGATACGAGGTGGACTTTGTGCTTTATGGCAAAAAAGGTTTTTTTGCTTTTGAGATCAAACGCAGCTCTCGCCTACGTCCTGCGGACTTTAAAGGCTTAAAGGCCTTTAAAAAAGAATACCCGGAGGCCAAGCTTTATCTAATTTATGGTGGCAGTGAGTGCTTGTATGAAGAAGGCATCACTTGTCTACCCTATCAACAGGGCCTCAATCAGTTGGGGGAGATCTTAGCTTAAAGAAAATAATATTGGCATTGGCAAAATCTAAAAGGTGGAAAGGCTGTTTTAGCTTGGTAGTATAGAAAATTATTTTGAAATCAAATCTTGGTCTAGAGATTTTTCTTGCAGATTTTTCTCAACTCCTTCTGATCCTCCTGACTAGGTAGTTTCTCCTCATTCTTAATCCATAACTCCCTTGCAGCCTTTACTTCTTCTTTTGTCAGAACTGACTGACGATAAGCCTCAATGACTATACTCTCCGCCGTATGGACAAAGACCTCCAATGCCTCAGCCACTTGGCTAAAAGGACTATCATTAGTGATAATTTCCATCTGGTGATAAATCGCCGCAGCCAACTGGTCTCGATCAGCTGCACCAATAGGGGAGCCGATTTCGTCCATAGTCGCAAAGATAAGTCTGCCTAAAGTTTCCTTCTTATCGAGAGGTAGCATTAATCCTGCTGTTGCTTTGATTTTATTCAATTGGGCCAACTCGGCTTTATATTTTTCTTTTTTATAAGGAGGCCATTTCCTAGTTTCCCTAAAAACTCGCGGGTGCAGCACTAGATCGCCCTGACGGAGGATACCTGGGGTGAAAAGCTTAGATCCAAAAGTGAGTAGTTTAATTGCGGCGCAAGTATCAGTCAAAAGCCTCATTCGAAACCTCGTTAACCCAATGCTTTTCTAGTTCTTCCATTTCTCCCGTTTCGATTCCCATTAACTCAGCTGCACGTGCAAGTGAAAGCTTTTGTTCGATAAGCCCCTGACGGACCAAAAAATATAACTTCAAAAAAGGTAGTAAAGTTGAGTTGTTCAAAATTTTTCCCCAGGATTCGATCAAGTCTTGTCTGTTTTTTGCCGAACGAGGAAAAATAAAATCCTTAATTTGAGGACGTGTAACATCGCGATTGTGCTGGACGCCCCATAGGTAGCGTTCTTTTTGTGTAGTAAGTAGGCCAATTTTTTTAAGGGCCAGCACCATGCCCACAAAACTGGCACCCAATTCTGAGGCCATATGCTCAATCCGAGAGGGTAATAAGCGTAAGGGACAGTCTAAGAACTTTGTTAAATTTGTTTGATGAGACAATAAAAGATCCGTCGGTGTTAACACCTCACTCGCGATTTCATTTCTAAATTTTTCTTTAGTCCCGCTGTCTTCCCAAAAATCACTAGACCCTTCATCCATATCGCCACAAGCTATGTGAGCTAGTTCATGAAAAATAACCCACGTGATATCCTCACCTTCCATTTGAGAGCCTTTCATGCGGCTATCAATAGCTATCATAAACTTAGGCCCTTGTTTGGCACAAAAAGCTCGGACATGCTTGGCAGGTTTTTCTTCTAAAGAAAAGTGATGGCCAAAATCCAAAAAGATCACACTGACATTGACTCTAGCTAGGGCAAAAACCAGTTCTTCCAGTTGAAACTGCCCTCGTTTGAGGTCTAATTGCCGAAGAATTCCCTCTGCCACTGCTAAAGCATTGGCGTCTTTGCCTACTCTAAAAATAAAAGAATCCTTACTGTAATCACCGCCTAAGGCATCCAAAGTAAAAAAATCTGCTGCTATCCTTTTGGCCAACTGTTTGATGCCATCATCGGTCTCCACATTGCGATGAGTACGAAAGCAAATCTCGTGAAATCCTGACTTCTTAAGCACACGATCGACTTGCTTAGATTTCCAATGGAGATTTTCAGCAATCTTATAAAGTTGCCTGGGAGGAATCTTGGCAGAGCTGAGCCAACCGTTGATGGCTTGCTTACTGACCCCAGTAATGGGCTCGAGGCCGCTCAGGGACTTACCCTGATCTTTAACCAAATCACGAAAAGCGGCCGGGTCAAAGGGAATCA
>JAGRNM010000141.1 GCA_020440745.1 Deltaproteobacteria bacterium | reverse complement strand
GATCCTATGTTGCCAAACAGAATCAAAATCGACTCCAGCAACAAAAGGGTGTAAGTCAGTATCTAATAAATACTGCCTAAAAAGTACTTTTTTTCTAATAAGTCTTTAACCTTTAGATCCTGCACATCATAACCAAAATCTTGAAGTGCTTTATAAGCAGCCTCAGCATTCTCACGAGTGGGCTTAATAAATATATCCACATCTTGAGTTGCACGGTCATAGCCATGAACAGGGAAAGAAGCAGCGCCTATAATCACATAGAGAACTTTATGTGCGTTTAAAGATAAGAGGAGTTTTTTGATGTCCATGGGATTGCATTAATTTAGCGATTTGAACCGAACGTGTCCACATACGCTTTAAACGCTCTTCAACACTTAAGGACAAGCGATAGCGTATTCAAAATCCAATTCTTTTTTGGGATCATCCTGGTCTAATTTAAGGATTTGGGTTTTTTTTGTAGGCTTCATCATGATTCAAGAAGTCACTTAACTTTAAAAATTAGGAAGAAAAATATCAAGGAGGAATTCTTTAAATATTGGATCAAATTTATCACATTAAGCTCCCTTAAGCCTGCCCACCCACCAAAAGATCCCTTACCCTAATAGGCGGCTGACCCACATTAACCGGTACCCAACCACTAGAAGCGCCACACATGCCTTGAGCCATGCTAAGAGTATCACCCACTCGATCGATTTTTTTAAGAATCTCTTCTCCTCTTCCAATTAAAGTGGCACCTTTAACCGGACGGGTGATCTTGCCATGTTCAATTAAATAACCTTCCATCACCGCAAAGTTAAACTCACCCGTGGCTGGATTGACCGAGCCTCCACCCATTTTTTTGGCATAAAGACCATAGTCCGTCTCAGCAATCATACTTTCTAAACTGCTATGACCTGGCAAAATAAAGGTGTTATTCATACGACTAGTGGGAGCATAGCGATAAGACTCACGACGAGAGCTGCCCGTGCTTTTAAGGCCCAAACGCTCTCCATTAAGACGATCCACTAAAAAGCTTTTTAAAACTCCCTGATCAATTAATAAATTGCGCCGTGTGGTTTCGCCCTCATCGTCGATGACGGTAGAACCCCACTCTTGCAAAAGAGTGCCATCATCCACAGCCGAGACACAATCAGAAGCAATCCTATGATTAAGCTTAGCCGCCATGACCGTTGCCTTACGGGCCACCGCATGGGCCTCCAAACTGTGACCACAAGCCTCATGAAAAATCACCCCTCCAAAACCTCCGTCAATAATAACAGTCATTGGACCTTGAGGTGCATGGGGAGCCGTCAGCATGCGCACTGCTGTCTCGGCACTATGATGGGCAAGCTCCGGAATATTTAAATGCTCAAAAAACTCAAAACCCTTGAGTGCTCCTGGAGATTCGTAGCCAAACTCTTTGACTTCTCCACTGGCTGCCACTGTTTGCAAGGCAAAGCGACCACGGGTTCGGGATTCGTCTTTGTAGAGGCCGTCGGAGTTGGCAACCACGATACGCTGAGTTTCGTCCATATAACTAGCGTTGACTTGAACTATTTTGTCCGAAAAAGCCCTAGCCACTTGATCGGCTTGCCGCAATAAAGCAATCTTGGGTTTCCAACCCACTTGACTAGGAGCCTTGGCAGGATCGTGGAGTTGGGGTTTTTCTGAACTACTATCTAAGGAAATTTTTTTAGTCACTTCACCAGAAGCTACTGAACTAGCTAAGGCCTTGGCCAACTTACTTAGGCCAGCTTCACTTAAGTCATTGGTATGTCCATAGTATTCTTTGAGATTGGACACTACTCTTAAGCCTGCACCTAGAACTTGGTTTTGGCTAACCGTCTTGACCGCTTTATCCGAAAGGCTAGCCTGGTTTTTAATACTTTCTTCTACAAAAAGATCAGCCCACTGCCCTCCTTGGGATAAGGCTTGAGAAAGAATTTTTTCTGCTTGTTTTGTACTAATCATAGAGTCCTCTAAACTTCTCTTTTCTTAAAGCTTAGTCACTTTTTCTTAAAAAAGTCTATAGGACAAAGGAAATAATCAAAACCTTTAAAACTTATTTTGATTAATTTAATTTATAGGATCGGTAGCAGGATCCTGGCCATCTGGATTATTGGGATCCTCTTGAGAACCGTCATCCGTTGCGTCTTGGGCGGGAGGATCGTCTGGAAGAGGATCAGGCTCTATACTAGGATCTTCTTCAGGAATAGGATCTTCCGTCCCATAAGCACTGGGAAGGTCTCGAAGAAGTACTTTATCAATGATGTCATTACGAATAAATCTTTCTGGATCTTTACGGATAGTTTCCGAAAAAACCGCCTCAGGAAATCCGCCATAATTAATATAGTCAATAAAAAGCTCATTGAGCTCTTTAAATACTTTAAATAAGACTGCCTCTTCTTCAGAAGAGACCTCTAGGGATCGAACCAAACTTGTCTTTTTTAAAAAAGACAAAAACTCACTAAAAGTAAGTGGGGGTAAGAAAAAATCCGTAAATCTGCCGGCGCCGGATTCTTTACTTTGACGATTAAGAGCTGCCGCAGCTGAACCAGAAGCTAAAAACTTACAATCCCGATAAGAATCGACCATTCTTTTTAAATGAACATGCCAATCTTTTAGATATTGTATCTCATCAAAAAAAACAAAATACCCTTCTGGTTTTTCTTGTTCACAAGCTTCTCTAGCCAATTCAAAAAGTTCTTCTAAGGCACAACCATTAAACAAAGGAGTATCTATAGATAAATAAATAATCCTCTTAGGAGACACTCCTTGAGCAATCAGGCGAGCAATACTATGATAGATTAAAACCGTCTTACCCACCCGCCTGGGACCCATCAAGACTACGGCACGATTGACAGATTGATCCTCAATTAAAGGATAAAGTAGCTGTAGATAGGCCCTAGACTGCATCTTGGCATAGTCCTGATCAATGGACCCCGAAGTCCACCAAGGATTCTCAAAAGCAATGCGTTTAATAATCTGTTTTTTATCAACTTTTTTCATACTTCACCTGTAAGCTAAGTCAACTTAGCTTACAGGTGAATTTAAAATAAAGTTTAATAATATTAAATAGTTATATTTTATTCTTAAAATATAACTACCCCTACCCAGGTTTTTTAATAGTAAGTAGGCTCTATGTCGACCATTCACTTTCCACCTCTTGACCACGCCAGCCCTGAAGGCTTGCTTGCGATTGGCGGCAACTTAGAAATAGAAACTCTCCTCAGCGCTTACTCCCAAGGCATCTTTCCCTGGCCCCATGAGGAAGAACCCCTTCTTTGGTTTGCCCCGCCCAAACGAGCTATCTTAGACTTTAAAAACTTTCATATTCCCAAGCGTCTTCAGCAAGCACTCAAACAAAATAAATTCTATTATCAAATCGACAGCGCTTTTACCCAAGTCATTGAGGCCTGCGCCAAAGGTAAGACCAGAAAAAGCCAAGGCACTTGGATCTTGCCAAGTATGATCCAAGCCTACGTCAAACTTCACCAAGCAGGTTATGCCCATAGCTTTGAATGTTTCAACCAAGATCAACAATTAGTAGGCGGACTCTATGGTGTCAGTTTAGGAAACTACTTCGCCGCAGAAAGCATGTTTTATCATGAAAGCCCAGCCAGTAAGGCCACTTTAGTCTTTGCGGTTGAAACACTTAAAAAACGGGGAGCTACCTGGCTTGATGCCCAAGTCATGAGTCCTTTATTAAAAAGTTTTGGCGCCCAAGAAATAAGTCGAGAGGATTTTACTAGGCGTCTTAAGGTCTCTTTAAATCAAAAAAAGCTCTTTTAAAAATCAAGCCACTGTCCAAAATTAAAACTTTACACTCGCTTTAAAAGACTTAAGCTCGAACCTAATCTAAAAAATTAAAAAACCTATCAAAACCAAAAGCTACTATCTTTTCCATGAGTTAAAAACTCTTCTATTTTTTGGCACTGCCTTTGCTTTTTCAATCACGGCATGAAAGTTTTTAATTTATTATTTTGTCTATTAAACCTTTTAATCTTCAGTCAAAAGCTTCAGGCCCAAAACCTACCACCTTTAAGTTACTTAGAAGAAGCTGCCTTAAAGCACGCCAGACTCGATCCTAATCAATTAAAAGACTGGCAAAAGCGTTCTCGCTGGGCGGCGGCTCTCCCTAGGCTTCAAGTCACTTGGGAAAACTCTCTGAGTTTTAGCAACAGTAATAGCCTAGAAGATAATCTCTCGGTCACCTCTGCTGGAGTAACCATTGGCCCAGAGTCTAACAGCATAGATCAAGACTGGAAAGACCAAGATCAATTTGAAATCCGCGCCATTTGGTCTTTTGATGAACTGCTCTTTAACCGAGATGAACTCAATGTAGCGAGAGAAGTCCGCGATCAATACTTCATTCGCAAACGACTTTTGGACGAAGTCCAACATCATTACTTTAATTTAAAAG
>JAGRNM010000140.1 GCA_020440745.1 Deltaproteobacteria bacterium | reverse complement strand
ATTGGCTATTAAGGCTTAAAAAACACCATATGGACCACCACGAACACCCTGATAAAAATTTTGGGGTAGTAACTACTTTTTGGGATAAATTTTTAAGAACAGAATTAAAAGAACAAACATCATAGACTTGTATAAACTAAGTTAATTAGGTCTAATTTTTGGATACAAGACAGCTAACTTTTTCTAAGGAAAGAAAAAAATTGTTTGGAGAATCAAACTCTAAGTTAGAACAACCTTTCCTATAGACAATAGGTATATTGGACCAAAACAAAAAGGCTCCTGGAGGTTCTTTTAAAATCAAATTGACGGCTTCTACAAAATAAGCCTTGGAGTCTTTAAAAGATCTTTCATATCTAGCTTTATCAAGCAATTCATCAACTTTTTTATTTTCGTAATCAATATTAAAAGTCGATTTTTTATCCTCCAAGGATCTAGATCTAAAATTTAAATAGGTAGAAAGAAATGGGTTGTCAAAATTTAGAGGTAATATAAGAAGATCATACTCATGTTTTTCTAAAATAGAAGTATAATAACTATTTAAATCAACTGGTTTTAACCTAAGATCTACCCCTATTTCTTGTGCCCACCGTTTAATTTGCCTTCCTAAAAGCTCATAAACTATTTGATCAGCTATAAAAGATAACTCACGATGACTGTTATTAGAAAGAGTGTTTTTTAAAGAATCAGAAAAATTTGATTTTTTAAACTTAATGCTATCCCAACTAGGGTCATACCAAATGCTGCTCTTTTTTACGGGAACAAAGGCCTCTTCAGAGATTAGACTTCCATATATAGAAACCAACTTCTTTCTATCCATAACTTCATTCAATTTTAACCAATCAATACTTTTTTTAAATTTATTTCTCAGCTGGTTTTCTACAAGAACAAATAAGGTGTCCCCTTTTAGGATATCAAAAGAATATTCAGGAAGATCAGAAATAATATCATAGTCATTGGCACTAGTATATAAAAGTAAGTCAATACTTCCAGAAACAAACTCTCTAATGGCCAAACGATAGCTAGGAATTAATTTAACTTTAATATAATTAATTTCACTCTGGGAAAGTTTTTTTCTTTTTAAGATAACACTGTCCTCTTCTTGCTTATAAAGCTCAAACTCCCCTGTACTGGATCTCTCCTGACCTTTGGAGATATTCACACTACCCAATTGCTGAATTAGCAAGCGATCATACCTTTTAAACTCTATTTTTAATTTATTAGGAGCCATCACAAAAACTCCTAAAAAATTTTTAAAGGAAACCTTAAAATTGTATACATTAGAAGAAACCAGCTTAAGAATGCTGTTTTTAACTTCTTCTGCGTTATTATCTTTTAATTCTATAGAAAGAGTTTTGCCTTCATTTAAGAGTTCTATATTTTTGGCAAGCGGGCTTTGGTAAGAGCCATCTTCCTCAACAAAAAACAGTGGATAAAAAAGAAGGTCTTTAAGATTTGCACCTATTCCAGAAGTAGCATCAAAAGAAACCTCCCCTATGGGTACATCAGTGGCTATTGTAAATTCATCTTTATAGATCTTATTATTTTTCTCATCCGAACACGAACAACTCAAAAAAAGTAATAAAAAGACTACTGAAACTAACTTGTTTTTTTTCATGCAAGGATTAATAGTTGAACCCCAGCCCTAAAATAAAGAAAAAAAGTCTTTGCCACTAAGCAAAGACTTTTAAAAAAACCAATAAAAAATAACAGAAACTATTTTTAGAAAACGTAATAACCGCACCTTTGATTATTAGAACGTAAGGTTTTTTGAGTTTTGATTGCTTTGATTTTCATTTTGTCCTCCCTAGTTTAATTTAAAATTGTATCGCCCTGACAGTCTTCATTAAAAAAAGAACTTACAGTGCTCTCTATCAACTGCTTCTGGCAGCTAACCTTTTCTATAGACCCTAAGCTATTATAAGCATCCGCCCTACACCCGCCTCCACACACAGGATTAAAGGAACAGTCACGACACCCCTCTGTTTCAAAGGGTTTAGAAACACTAAGCATCTGATTACCAAGCTGATTGTATTCTTGAGATTCTAAAGAACCGATGACTGTAGAACTTTGCCCGACAAATGCGCTGCATTTATAAAGCTCTCCCCCAACTCCAATGACTAGTGAGTGACGATTATAAAACTCACAAATACCAAGATCATTTAAACCACTTGAAGGAAGACTCTGCTTAGTAGAATAGTCTCTAAGCTCTAACATATCCTTAATTTCTTGATCCTTATAAACACACTTAGAACAAGCGTTGGATTCTCCACCTTTTTCTACCATAGCAGGAGAAATAGGTTTAAAGTTAGTATAAGTAATATCGTCTTTAAATTTAGAGTGAGCTAATTTATCAATCAAACCTTTAAAAGAGAAGACCGTCTCTTGATCGAAGTTCCCCCCAATGCATATTTTCAAACGACCAGAGACGGCCTCTAAATTATCAAAGATTCTTTTGAAGGTCCCTTTACCCCCACGATAAATACGACGCTTATCGTGGCTCTCCTCGTTTCCATCAAAAGTAATCTTAACCCAACTAAGTCCCCATTCCTTAAGCTGATCCACTAAAGTGGGAGTAAGGAAAATACCATTTGTAATAGCTCCACTAGAAAACTCTATACCCTTATCACGACAATAGACATTTAATACTCCACTAATGCGCTTGATTGCTTCAATATTTAATAAAGGTTCTCCACCAAAGAAAAGTAGGTTTAATCTCTTAGCCCCCATCGATGCTAAACGTTCTTTAATCCACTCAACCGTTTTATCCATCGTCTCAGGACTCATCCTAGCTTTGCCTAATTGATCTTTTTCAAAACAATAAGTGCAGCGCAGGTTACAAGACATTGTGGTCGTCACTGTAACTGTTAAAACTTCTGCCTGCTCCACCACCTTTTCTTTCATCCACTGGTTAAATAATTTCTTTTCATCCACATGATCATCCAGCAGATAACCTAAATCTTTTAAGCCTAAAGCAATTTCTGATTCTTCTTGATTAAGAGATCTCTTGAGACGGACTTTTTCTAAAAGCTCTTGTATCTTAACCTCTCCATCCTCAACAACAATACGGTTGTCATGAAGAGAGTTATATAAGAAATGTACACCTTCTTCTTTAGGTGATGATACGAGATAATTAAAACGCGAAACTTGCATCCGCCCCCTGCCCTTCTTTTAGCGTTCTGTTTTTAGATATAAGCAAGAGCTATGCCAAAGAGTTACAAAAAATCTTGCTTCATCGTTGTTTTTTTATAACTATTTAATATTAAAGGGTAAATAAGCAGAAAATGCTAAAAACTTGATTAACTGAAAAGAATCAAGGAGAAGTAATTATCCACTGATCGATAAAAATTATCCGCTAAAGTTTTTTATAGTTTTTATTTAAATAAAACTTAGCATATTTTTTGTACAAAAAAAGGGTCTACAATAAAATTGACATAAATCAATCTATTGCTGACCCTTTTTAAAAAAAGCTGTCTGCTTTTAAATTAAAAATAACAAGGCTTATAATATTGCCTTTTTGTCCGCTCTTTCCTTACCCACCGGCCAGCTAACAAAAATTTTAAAAAAAGGAAAGAAAAATATGTATCAAAAAAGGTGATATTTTTTTTATAAAAATAGCCTTGAAATCATTACATATTTATGGCTATATAGCTTCCACGAAGAGAGGAGGAGCCTGATGAAAGGTTTAATGGGGACGTTTTCAAGAATCACATTCCACACATCTCGGCGCAAGGCTTATATTCGAGGCGTACAAATCACAGTAGACGCTATTTTTAGACTCCATTCTAGAGGATATAGCCGAGAAGATATTTTAAGAGAATACCCTTGTTTAGATATAGAAGATATTGAGGAAGCTTTAAGCTTTGCTTCCTATTGGTATCAAGGACAAGAAAGACCTAGTCTCTTAACAGCTGGTTATGTTTTTAATCCCAATGTTAAACATTAAAGCTAAAAAAGTAAGTCCATGCCTGCCAGGAAATTAATGCCGGGAGAAGGAAAACCAAAACTAGCTTCATAACGATTGTTAAGCAGATTATTAATCTTACCATACACTTTAATTTCTTGCGGATGACTCTGGCTACCCTCTACTAAATCAAAGGTATAAGAGGCAGCTAAATTCCAAATAAAATAACCTGGGTTAGTACCACCATCTAAAGCTGCTGATGGACTACCATCAATGAAAACTCCCTCCGAATTTATCAAAGGAAAGCTTTCTAGCTGGTTCCCTACCCATAAAATAGAAGTATCTAATTTAAGACTTCTCCAAGGACTGGCCCTTAAATTGGCACTTAAACTATGAGTAGGATAATTAGGAAGCCTCTGTCCAAGTCCAGCACTTTCGTCCTCTGTATCAACCCAAGTATAATGAGCACTTAAAGATAGTAATTGATTTAAAATATTCCATTGAAAACCCGCTTCAATACCACGACTATAAGCATCGTCTGTATTAGTTCCTAAGCGACTGATTAAGTTGTCAAAGTCTATGTAAAAGAATGTTGCGTAAACAGTA
>JAGRNM010000013.1 GCA_020440745.1 Deltaproteobacteria bacterium | reverse complement strand
ATACGCTTACTCTCCCAAATGTCTGAAGGACATCTTCAAGCCTCGGATGAAAGAAACGACCTAATGGCTACATGGCAAGCTAACTGGAAGGGAGATTTTGAAATTGAGGGAAAATACCAACGCTATTTTAATCGTCGTCTTTCGGCCTTTGGTGGCTTTGAAGGTAGTGAGGAGGACCTTGTAGGTATTGTAGGGCTTCACCTACTCTTGCCTTTTTTGATCGAAGGGGAAATTAGAATAGACAGTCAAGCGGACCTACAAGTCTCCTTAGAAAGACGACTGGCAATTCTACCACGCTTGATTGCCTTTGGTCGCGTCGAATAAAAAAAACAAAAAAAATGGGAGTGGAAAGCAGGAGCTGAAGTTCCTCTTTCTAAAAGATTTTCTCTTATTGGACAATACCACTCGGACTACGGAGCCGGAGGCGGTCTAGAGTTTCGATTTTAGTTTTTTTAAGAATGGATAGCATGAATAAGAAATTTTAATTCTTCTTCACGATGGTCACTAGTTAGAGTTACCCTAAGACGACTGGTTCCAACAGGCACGGTTGGAGGACGGATGGCCGTTACCCAATATCCTTTTTCAAAGAGTTTTTGGCTTAAATCCAAACTAAGTTTGGGCTCCCCTAGTGGAATCGAAATAATAGGGGAGATACACTTTAAATGCTGATCGGGATTTTTTTCTCCCCAAATTTCTCGAAAAGCTTCAATATTTTGCCAAAGTTTTTTTCTCCTCTCTGGCTCTTCTTGCACAATCTTTAAAGCTGCCTCCACTGCCAAACACAAAGCAGGCGGCAAAGCTGTGGCATAAATAAAAGTCCTGGCCTGATTGATTAAATAATCGATTAAAGTCTGAGAGCCCGCTACATAAGCCCCAAAGCAACCTAAAGCTTTTCCCAAAGTCCCCATCTGAATTAAACGACTAAAAGCTGAATGCTGACGAAAACTTTCGCTAATGCCAGCACCACTTTTGCCAAAAACTCCTGTGGCGTGAGCTTCGTCTAAATAAACATAAGCTTCAAAGGATTCCGCCAAGTTTAAAATTTCTTCTAAGGGACAAAGATCACCTTCCATAGAAAAAACCGACTCAGTCGCAATCAAAATAGGAACCTGAGGGTGTTTAGAGCGAAAGCGCTTTAATTGCTCTTGTAAGTTTTGTGTGTCGTTGTGTGGAAAAATAAAACACTTAAGCTTACTTAAACGAATTCCATCCACCATGGAGGCGTGATTGAGTTCGTCAGAAAAAATGGCGCCTTCTTGGGGAAGCAGTGCGCTCAAAATTCCAACATTGGCTTGATAGCCTGAATTAAATAATAAAGAAGCCTCAGCGCCTTTAAAGGCCGCCAGTTTTTTTTCTAAATCGTGAAAGCATTGTAAAGATCCGCAAACCAAACGAGAAGCTCCACTCCCCACGCCCCACTTTTCGATCCCTTCTTTAAAAGCAGTCTTCAAACGAAGATCACTCGCCAAATTTAAATAATCGTTGGAAGAAAAATTAATCAAGTCCCGGCCTTGGTATTGAATGTGAATACCTTGAGGACTTTGAATAGGCATCAAACGGCGCCGTAGATTTTGAGAGTCTCGGAGAGCGAGTTTCGTTTTCCAATAAGAATCTAACATACTTAAAGCCTAATCTTTCTTAATTTTAATCTCTATGCTGCAAAAATTGGAGTCATTTTGAATTTCACGACTCCAAACTATCCGCTTTGACAATATTTAGTCCCTAAGCATAAGATATTTTCATAAAAACCGCTAAAAAACTTTTATCCCAATCCACCCAAAAAAACTTCCAACAATGGGAAAAAAACGAGGCCAAAAACAGCTATCCTAATAAAACTAGCTGAATCCGCCTCTTATGAGGATATAGAGCAAGCCAAAACTTACTACGTCCTCTTAAACCAAGGCTTACTAGAATTGCGGGCTGAAAAAGATCTTGCTGAGGCTTACGATAGGTTAGGAGAATTTTTGAATGATGAAGGCTTAAAAAAAGAAGCCATCCAAGCCTACCAAGCTAGCCAGGTCTATAGCTTAATTCTGCTGAATATTCTCTAATAGAAACCGACCAATTAGCCAAAGCCGAAGCTCTATTGCAGGAAGCAATAACAATCACTGGAGACAGTGACGAAACCATTAACAACCAGGCAAAACTACTAGAAGCCAAAGGAGAACTTGCCCTTGCCGAAGCTTTTTTTAGGAAAGCCTATAACAATGCCTCTAATGCTGATTCCCTCAACGACCTAGTCCAAATCTTAATCAAACAGGGCAAAAAGGCAGAGGCTATTCAACTCTATCAAAACTACCTGAAAGAAAATCGGGATGTGCATGAAGATATTCTAATAGAATAAAAGCCGAAATTAAAAAGCTTCAAAGCTAGGCCTTCTTAAAATGAAAAAATATAAGCTAAGCTCACAAACTCTTTAAAGCCACACTCCCCTCAAGATAACGCTCCTCTTTAGCTATTTTTCTCTTGCCCTCTAAGCTGTTAATTATATGCAAAGACTCTACTTTATTAGCTCCCATTTGCTCTCTTACCTTAAGCAGATTCTTCCAAGCCTTAACATCAGGTTTCTCGCTAAACTTAGCCTCGTAGAGTTTTAACTTAGCACCACTGGGAATAATAAAATCTACTTCCATTCCGTGATGGTCCCGATAAAAATAAATCTCGGGCGGCATGCCTTGATGGTCAAAATGCCGCACCATCTGCCCCAAAACATGGGTTTCAAAAATAGAACCCAATAAACTACTGCTTTTAATGTCTTTTACCTGATGGATACCCAACAAAAAACACAAAAGGCCCGTGTCCAAAAAATAAACTTTAGGACTCTTCACCTGGCGTTTGCCTAAATTTTCAAAATAAGGAGGTAATAGATAGATAATATTAGAAGCCTCTAAAGCACTCATCCAGGCTTTAATGGTATGAGGGCTTAAACCCAAATCACTAGCTAAAGCATGATAAGAAATAAGTTGAGCACTTCTAGTGGCCAATAATCGTAAAAAACGATGAAAGTCTCTTAAGGACTTTACTTGCACAATTTGCCTAAGGTCTCTCTCCAAATAAGTCGTCACATAGTCCGCATAAAAGCGTCCAGGGTCCAAACTTTGGGCATGAACTTCGGGATAGCCACCCTTCCAAATCCACTCTAATAAATTAAAGCCTTCTAGTTTTTCTCCAGTGTGTTTTTGAAACTCTCTGGCTGATAAAGAATGCAAATTAAAAATCGCCACTCGGCCAGCTAAACTTTCACTCACCCCTTGCATTAAGGAAAATTTTTGAGAACCCGTCAGTAAATACTGGCCGTTTTTTTTTCTATCTTCATCAATGGCCACCTTAAGATAACGGAAAAGACTAGGGGCGTATTGGACTTCGTCTAAAATCAAAGGCCGATTATATTTGGCCAAAAAGCTTTGACCAGAGTTTTCTGCCTCTTCTGCCACCAAGGGCAAATCCAAACTAGCGTAGACAGCCTTGGGAAAAACTTCTCTTAACAAACTAGTCTTGCCCGCCTGCCTCGCTCCAGTAAGCAAGATGGCAGGTCTAGTCTTGATATTTTTTTTGAGTACTGTGCTTAATTCTCTAGAAAACCACATGCGGGTAATTTGCAATACAACTGCAAAAAAATCAATATTAAAAATGCAAATTACCCGAAAACTCTTTTAGACCTAAACCGCCGCAGCCAACCCAGCCTTCTTCTTCCCATGGGGCCCCACCGGCTTGAGACCCAATTCTTTAATCATCGTTAAGTCATCCTGAGGCGCTTGTCCGGAGGTAGTCAAATAATTACCCAACATGGTTCCACTAGCGCCGGCATCAAACATGTAGCGTTGGTAGTCTTTAAGATTAACCTCTCTGCCACCGCAGACAAATATTTCCGTCTTAGGCATGGCAAGCCGCAAAATGGCGATGATCTTAAGACAATCCAAAGGCTCCAAGTCATGCTTATCTGCCAGTGGTGTTCCCGGACGAGGATTAAGAAAATTAATGGGGATACTATCGGGCGCAAGTTCCTTTAATTGGTAAGTAAACTCCACCCGCTGGTCTTTGTTTTCTCCCATTCCCATAATGCCCCCACAACACACCTCAAAACCCATAGCCTTGGCTTGGCGCACGGTCTGGGCTTCTTCGTCCCAAGTGTGAGTGGTGACAATATTGGGAAAATAAGAACGGGCCGTCTCGATATTATGATGATAGTGGATCATACCTGCGTCTTTAAGACGACGCAGGTCTTTTTCTTCCATGAGTCCCAAAGAAGCACAGGTTTCCAAGTCGGTTTGTTCCCTAATTTTGGTGATGGCATCCACCATAGTGTCCAGCTCTTTAGCCTTACTCATCCCTCGACCACTGGTAACAATACTAAATTCGGTGCCACCAAATTTTTTTTTTTTTTTGGCTTTTTCTAAAATCTTATCCGCACTCATTAGAGCATAAACTGGAGAAGGTGCTGATTTATAAGCATTAGACTGGGCACAAAAGGAACAGTCCTCAATACAAGCTCCGCTCTTGGCATTGGTGATAGAACAAAAACTCACCTCGTTTTGGAAGACAGCCTCCCTGAGGGCCTTGGTGATGGGCAAAACCGAATTAAAAAAACTGTCCTCGTCTAAGTCCAAAATCTGGCGGGCAAGATCCGGCCCAATACCACCTTTTTGGAGAATCTTTGAGAGACTGGGCAAAGTAAAATTCATGATAGCAAGTCTCTAGTCATGAGAAGGCCTTCTTGACAAGCACACTGAGCTTTTTAAAATGCCCCTGAAATCTTTTTTTAAATACTAAGTGAAGACTTAAAAAATCAAGCAACTATTTTGCACATTTTTCGAAAATACAAATAGTTATGGGTGATTCTAGCCAAAGTATTAATATGGAAAGCTCTTTTAGAGTCTATCGACCTAAACTAGGGGCTCCAATAAAAGGGCCTATCGATGTCGATACCTCTGTTCAGCCTCTTGAAGAAGCCCCTCCCAGAGAGCTAAATACAAAAATAGCAGCTTCTACTAAGTCCTTAGGCGCTTACAGCCCTGCCTTAGCCTACCCTGGTCTACGTTGGAGCTATACTCATTTTAGACCCTATCCAGGCGTAGTTGTGGAAAGCCGGCTGACCCGTCTTCAATACCTCCTAAGCTTTGGAGAGGGGATGCCCCAGGCCTACGAGGCAGAATACAACGTGTTCTTATACCAAACTACTACTACTCACTTGCGTCAGCGACTAGAACCCAAGGTAGCCCATTTAGTGGATTGGGATTTGTTTTCTGTTGACCCTAATGAATCCCAGGCTCAATTTAATAGCAGGGGCCAAGCCGCCAATCTATTGGCATTAAGAGAATTATTAGACGCTAAAAGAAGTGAATTTGAACCCAGAGACTTTAATATCACCCTCAATGAACTCGATAATGCTTCTCACTTTATTAATACTAAAACTAGTACGTACCTTGCCGCCTTTGAACTCTATCACAGCCTTAGCTATGAAACACCAGAAGGTAGAGCTTACTTACTGACTCCTCACGAATGCTATACTTATGTTTTGCCCCATGCCCCCCCGTCTAGTCGCGATCCCATAAGAGAAAAAATTGCAATCATCGCAGGCCAGCAACAAGCCAGAAGCCACAACCTCAACTTAAGTCATGAAGCAAGGCTGACGGCTGGCCAAATGGCCGGCCTAGCCCAGGAGCTTATTGATCACGAAAGCGAAATCGGCAAATGGCTTAATCGAGAAATTCCTTATTTAGAAAGATTACCTTTTTTTGCCCAAAGACGCTACGCCTGGTTGATTGGCCTTAGTGAAAGCGCCGGGCTCTTAGCTTTTCCTGGGGAGATAGCCGGTTTATATTTGGAATATAATGAAGGCCGTTTAGGAGAGATGGGAGACGCTTTTATCCGTGGCATCCCCACTGGCCTTGCCGCTGGAACAACGGTACAAAGCGCTCGAGCCTTTTACCATGGCCGGGCTTGGTTTTTTTCCTCTGATCCCCATGCTAGACTGGCGGCCTTAGAAAGGGCTGCTCCCTATGCGGAGAGTGCTCTTAATTTAATGGCTATTTATATGATAGCCAAAGGCAGCAGTCGAGCTTGGGTTAATTACCGACAGGGTGGCAGCCTTACAGGCTACGCCGCCGCTAGCATACAAATGACTGCCGGTGGCTTAGGCCTTTCTACCGTCATTAAAGCCATTGGAATAGAAGCAACTGGTGCATCCTTTGGACTTAGCCTTGCCATCACTGGCCTATGGATAGTTGGTGAAAGCCTATGGCAGGCTGAAGAAAGCAAAGCCTTAGGCCAAAAAATTGCCACTGATCTGGGCCAACGTTTTAACGACTCCAAAAACGGAGCCTCTTCTGATGAACTAAAAGCACAAGACCATGCTATTTTAAAACTAGTCAATGCCCATGACTTTGACGAAAACTCCGCCAGAGAACTAATCATCCAATTAGATAACCAAAGCTTACTAGGCCGCACGTTTAGACCCGAGTTTCGAGACCTTCACCTCAAAGCTTATTATGCTTTGTCTGGAGAAAACTTAGACAGTCAAGAACTAGCTTGTCGTCTGATCTTAGCCTACTTTATAGGGGATGAAACAAAAATCAAAAACGCAAGCTTAGCCATTAAATCTTTTAACCTTACTCAACTCCAATATGCTACCGAAGCCTACAAAAACGCCGCCGAGCGGGTTAATCAGGCATGTCTAGCAGAAGGTGCCCAAGCCTGCCTCCCAGATAGCTTTGAAGCACTTTATAACAATCATATGAAAGAACATATCCGCAATCGCTGGACTGGTGAAGGCTATCCACAATTTAATAACAATTAAATTAAATTTCTTAAATTTTAATGATTGCTAGATTTTTTTAAAAAAAATAATCCTTTGCTAGGGCATTAAAAATTAATTGATAGCCTTTAAGAATTATTAAATTATTTCTCTTTATTCCTGTCAAAGAATTCTATTATCAATAGAAAAATTACTAGGCCATTATGTAAACCCCAAATCTTTTGGGGTTTACAAGACTAAGTCTACAAAGACGATAAGATAAGAAAGGCAAAACAGTTGATACATAAAAATTCCACCAAGCTTGCAATGAGTCGACAAAGAAAACACGCTTTAGGTCTAGCAGAACTCATCGCAGTAGCCTTAGGTGGTATGGTGGGTGGCGGAATTTTTTCTATACTGGGAATCTCGGTTCAAAATATCGGCAACGCCACTCCTATTGCCATTGCTATTGGAGCTTTTCTAGCCTTTTTGGCGGCTTATTCTTATGTAAAACTAGCCTTGTATTACCAAGACGAAGGAGCCACTTACTCTTTTTTTAAAAAAACTTTTCCCGACTCTCACTTTGCGGCCTCTGTGATTGGCTGGCTCGTTGTCTTTGGCTACATTAGTACTTTGGCTCTTTATGCCTTTACTTTTGCCTCTTATCTGAGCGCGCTCTTTCCCAAAGATCCTCAGTGGCTACTCAGAAAAATATTAGCTGGCTCAATTATCACCTTATTTGTCCTAGTTAATTTATTTAGTGTTAAGGGAATGGGAATTATTGAAGATATCTTAGTCTATACCAAGTTGGGTATTCTTTTGGTGATTTCAGGACTTTTAGCCGGCAAGGGAAATTTAAATTATTTATTGCCAGTTTTTGATAAAAGCACCTCGGTTCTGGATATCTTTATCGTGGCGTCCATTACTTTTGTAGCTTATGAAGGTTTTCAACTAGTCATCAACGCCTACCGAGAAATGAAGGACCCTCAAAAGAATGTTTCTAAGGCTATTTACTCTTCTATTGGCATTGCTTGTATTCTTTATATTGTTTTGTCCCTGGCGGCTTTGTTTGCTTTTCCAAAAGAATTAATTATTAAACATAAAGAATTTGCTCTAGCGGCAGGTGCTTCTCAGGTTTTAGGTCACTTTGCTTTTATCGTGGTTATTTTTGGAGCCTTACTAGCTACTTCTAGCGCTATTAGCGGCACTCTATTTGGGTCCTCCCGTTTGATGGCCGTCATTGCCCAAGATGGCTACTTACCCAAGCTATTTAGCCGCCGTATCAAGACTTATATTCCCCACTATGCCATCATTGTGATGGGTCTTATTGCCTTTGTACTGATTTTAACTGGAGGTTTACAAAGTATTTTAGAATTTGGCAGCATCACTTTTATTGTAGTTTCTTTTTTAATGTCTGTTGCTAATTTAAAAATCCGAAAAAAAACTAAAACTAAAAGTGTTTATGCCATCATGGCCATGACAGGGCTCTTGGGAGCCCTGGTATTGATCTTTTATTACGAATTTATAAGCAACCGGATGCAATTGCTCTCTATCTTATTAATTTATGCAAGTTTGACGGTTTTGGCTTGGCTCTATGCTTGGATGCAAAATAGAAAATCTTAAAACTTAGTAATTGTTTTGACTTGATCTCTCCAAAGGATCTAGTAAAGAGCAAGCAGGAGCTTTGATTCATGCCATTCAAAAATTCTCCATTCTTAAGAATCAATATTTGGAAAATAATTTTTTTTATGGCCTTTTTCTTAGGTCTTCCCTTTACTAGACAATCCAAGGCAGAACCAAGCGCTACTCAACTATCTTTTTCAAAGGCGCTCAGCCTAGCTCAAAGCCGCCCTATTAGTGCTATTATTGCAGAAAAGCGTGTTATTCAATCTTTAGAAAGACTTAACCAAGCCAAGTCTAGATTTTATCCTCAACTACAAGCTTCGTCTTACCAATTTAGAAGAGTCGTTAATCTACAAAGCTCAGGCATTGATTTGGCGACTCCTGGTTTTGACCCCTTAGTTGGACCTTTTAATAGCTTTGATGCAAGGCTAAGCTTAACCCAAAGTCTTTTTAATGCCCCCGCTCTTTCCCGATTAAAAGAAGCCCGTCTCAATAAGCAATTGAGCCAAGCAAAACAAGAACAAGCTAGATTAGATGCCACGGCCTTGGTAGCTAATCTCTTTATCGAGGCTTATCGTGCTCAAGAAAGACTTCCTTTAATACAAGTCTTACTCAAACAAGAAAGCAATCGCCTACGTCTGGCTAAGACCCAAAAATCCTTAGGCCTTGCCTCGGACCTGGAACTTACTCAAGCCCAAGTTGGATGGGAAAACATGCGCTCACAATTAATAGCTGCAAAAAGTGCCGCCTTAGAAAGCCGTCTGGATTTGGCAGCCGCCCTAGGCCTTGCTCAAAAGCAAGCGATTCGCTTTGTGATGGAAAAAAGTATCAAATCAAAAGGGCTTCCTAAGCAAACAAACTTAGACTCTTTAGTGGCAAAACACCATAAGATAGAAAGCGCCCTTCTGGTGGTAGAACAAAGTAAAAAAAAAAAAAAAAACCCAACAGGCCGAGTTTTATCCAAAATTAAACGCCCAAGCTGATTATGGCTTTAATGGCAGTGACCCGGGCAATGTAGAAGGTACTTATAATTTTGGTGCCCAATTAAGTCTTAACCTTTTTGAAGGAGGATTGCGACGAGCCCGAGTCCGAGAAGCTCAGGTCCAATGGGAGGAAAGTGAAGCTCAACAAGAAGAAACAATCAGACAGCAAGAAGCCAAAGCCACTAGCGCCCTGGCAATTTTAGGGCAGTCTCTAACAGCTTACCATGCGGCAGAAGAAGAGCTTAAACTAAGAAAACAAGAATTTAACTTAGCAAAAAGCCGTCTACAATCAGGGCTTGGCAGCTCGTGGGAACTTCTCCAAGCAGAGGCTCAAAAAGCCTTAGCACAAGACCAAAAGGAAGAAGCCTCAGCAACCTATTGGCAAGCCCAAGTCAACTTAAGCCATGCCACCGGAAAACTAGGAAAGGAGCCTCTCTGATTGAGTCCACTTAGGCTTTTGTTTGCGGCCTAAACTTAAAAAAACTGCTCCAAAAAACTTAATTTAGGAAATGTTTGCCATGAAAAAAAACCTCTTCATTCTATTATTATTAAGCTGCCTGGCTTTTTCTGCCTGTCACAGTCCGCAAGAGGATGCGCTTTTTCAATTTTCAGGCACTTTAGAAATGACCGAGCATGGAGTTGGTTTTCCCATGCAAGGACGACTGGCTGCCCTTTATGTAGAGGAAGGAGACAATGTCCAACAGGGCCAGTTGCTAGGCTATCTGGATCACTATGAATTAGCCAAAAAAGAATACCAACGTCTCGATCAGTTATTTAAAGAGGGAGGCACCCATCAGCAAGCAGTGGAAAAAGCCCAGCAAGCCATGTTGGACCAGCAAGCTATCTCTCCCGTTGATGGAGTGGTTTTAACTAAGGTACACGAAACCGGCGAAGTCTTAAGCAGTAATAATATATTAGTCATTATAGGAGACCGACAAAGTCTATGGGTGCGCATCTTTGTACCCGAAGGCCTCATCAACCGGGTTAAACTGGGACAAAGCGCCCAACTGCGTTTTGACGGTCTAAAAGAAAGTTTTTCTGGCAAAGTGGAATTTATCGCTCCCCAGGCCGAATTTACACCTCGAAACGTGCAAACCCCGGAAGAAAGAGTCACTCAGACCTTTGCGGTTAAAGTTTATTTAGAACATCCTCCCCAACAGCTACGACCAGGAGTCCCAGCAGATGTTTTTTTAGAACTTCCTCAAACCCTAAGCCAGTAGAGGACTCTTAAAGCACAGAAGGTAGGATCCTTAATAAAAAGATTTTTTTATGAGTGAAATCGCCATTGAAAGCAAATCACTAAGCCGCCAATTTGGTAATACCATGGCCGTCAAAGGAGTGAGCTTCTCGCTAGCTTATGGTGAGATCTTCGGTTTTTTGGGCCCCAACGGAGCAGGCAAAAGCACCACCATCCGCATGCTATGCGGCATCTTGGAACCCAGCGGTGGCACAGCAACTGTCGCTGGATACGATGTGCTTAGTTCTCCTGAAGCGATTAAAAAATCCATCGGTTATGTTTCCCAAAAATTCAGCCTATATAGCGACCTGACCGTCCGAGAGAATTTAATATTTTTTGGCAAGATCTATGGCCTAAACAAAAAAGAACTTCAGGCCCGGCAAGCAGAGGTAGTCCAGTTTACCGGTCTTTTCCCTTATCAAGACTATCTAGCGGGCACTCTTTCTGGAGGCTTTAAACAACGTTTAGCTTTGGCCAACGCTCTCTTACATAAACCGCGTATTTTATTTTTAGACGAGCCCACGGCTGGAGTAGATCCCTTATCCCGTCGTGACCTTTGGGAAATCCTTTATCAGCTAGCAGAACAGGGTGTAGCACTTTTTGTAACCACCCATTATATGGAAGAAGCCGAGCGTTGTAACCAAATTGCCTTTATCAGCCAAGGAGAACTCTTAACCATAGGAACGCCTTTACAATTAAAACAGCAACTTCGTGGAAAATTACTCCAAGTAGACTGTCATCCTCTTTTAAAAGCATCCAGAATTTTTCACAAACTTCCAAAGGTGCTTGGACTAACCGCCTATGGCACCAAGTTACACGTAGTCGTAGAGGACCCTAAGCAGGCCCAAGGCATTCTCCGCCAATCGGCCGCAGAAAATAACATTACTGTAACCGCTATGGAACCCATTGAAGCCTCTTTAGAGGACGTTTTTGCAACCCTAGCAGGAGGAAAAAGTGCGTAGAACTGGCGCTATTATTTGGAAGGAATTCCTTCACATCCTCCGCGATCCTAAGACATTGGCCTTGATCGTAATCATGCCCGTCATGCAGCTTACCATCTACGGTTACGCCATTAATACTGACGTAAAACACATGAGCACGATTGTCTTTAATGAAGATCAAACCCCTCTTTCTCGAAGACTTATCGACTCCTTAGTCGAGTCCTCTTATTTTGATATCGAGTTTGAGGCAAAATCCCTAAAAGACATCAGCGACTCTTTGGACCTAGGCAAGGCTAAAGTAGGCTTCCACATCCCCCCCCACTTTGCCCAAGACATGCTTTCGGGAAAGGGCACCCAACTTCAACTACTGATTGATGGAACCGATTCCAACCCAGCCAATACGGCAATGAATACCAGTCAGGCCCTGATTAATAATTTTTTATTAAAAGAAAAAATCCTACCCGTGGCTACTGTGCCTCTCCAGTACCGTCCCAGGATGTGGTACAACCCTGATTTAAAAAGCTCTTATTTCTTTATCCCTGGAGTGGTGGGCCTTTTATTACAACTACTTATTCCTATGATTACAGGAACCGCCGTCGTAAGAGAAAAAGAACGAGGTAACTTAGAACAATTACTAGTCACACCGATTCGCCCTTATGAATTAATTTTGGGCAAACTGATTCCCTACTTAATGATTGGTTTAGTGATTGCCACGACTGTTTTAGTGGCGGCTCGTTTTCTCTTTGACTTACCCGTACGCGGTTCGCCCCTACTCTTATTCTTACTGACTAGTCTTTATCTCATGGTTTGTTTGGGCCTAGGGTTACTCGCCTCTACAATAGCCGACAACCAACAACAAGCCGCCCAGATCATCATGTTTTTTGCTGCCCCCTCTGTCTTACTCTCGGGTTTTATTTTTCCTAGAGAAAATATGCCCTACTTAATCCATCTGATTGGTTATGGTATTCCTTTGACCTTTTTTGTCAAAATCATTCGAGGCATCTTATTAAAGGGACTCCATTTTTATCAGTTATTTACAGAAAGCGGAGCCCTCATGCTCATGGCTATTCTAGCCCTTGGCTTTAGTATTCTTAAGTTTAAAAAAAGGCTAAAATAGCTTTTTTCTATTTACCCAAATTCATCAAAGGTAAGGGCTGAGGGCTATCCCCATTAATAAAGTAGACTTTGCTAGAGCTGTCATTGCTGATGGCTTTCAGGGCCTCTAAAGATTGAAGCTGAACGTAGGCAGGATTATTTTTAATGGCATCATTAATTTTTTCGATCTCATAGGCTTTGGCGTCGGCAAGGATTTTTTGTTTTTTAGCTTGCTCTTCGGCAGCCCGGCGCTCGGCTTCGGCACTGGCTACTTTTTGTTGCTGCTCGGTCTTAAAGCGTTCTAACTCGGCTTTTTGCTTTTGTGCCTCTTGCTCTCGTTTCTTTTTTTCCTTGACTGCTTGGACAATAAATTCGGGTAATTCGATATCTCGGATTAAAACCGCTTGGACAACAATACCCTTGGGAGCCAAGTACTTGGCTAACTCCGCCAAGATAGAGTCTTGTAATTTTTGCTGGACGCCTTCTAAGAAAAAATCCTCCGCTCGCTGCACACTCTTACCTTGTTCTCTCATGAGTGAACGCAACTTAGGCACCAAATGCACTTCAATCACTTCTTTAGGGCCACCTGTTTCTCGGTACATTTTAGCAGCCATTTCTCCATTAAGCCGATACTGGATACTGACATCCACGTGGGTGGTCATTTGATCCTGACTAGGCACATTAGCTTTTTCGTAATGGGTTTTTTGGCGAGCATCAATTTTGATCCAATTGTAAAAAGGATTAACAGGAAAATGCAGCCCCTCGGAATAAGTCTTATCCTGCACCTTCCCAAAAAGGGTCACCACTCCCACATGACCCGCAGGCACGCGCTCAAAAAGAGTAGTAGAAACAACTCCTAAGACGATAAGAATAATTAAAATAATAGCCGTCTTAGACATAGAGCTTCCTTTCTTTTGGGGAATCATGTGAATAATTTTTTCCTCAGACATCAATAAAGACCTAACCCCAAATAACTCAAATTGACAAGCCCAAGACAATTTCTTAATTTAGCACCATCATGACTCATCTCATTCGCCAAGCCAAAGTACATCGCAAAACCAAAGAGACCGATATCTTGTTGGAGCTCAACATAGACGGTCGAGGCGATTATCAGATTGATACGCCTGTGCCTTTTTTAAATCATATGATGGAAAGCTTTGCCAAGCATGGGCTTTTTGATCTTAAAATTAAAGCTAAAGGCGACATCGAAGTAGACCTCCATCATACGGTAGAAGACGTTGGTATTGTCTTAGGAGAAGCCTTTACCCAAGCCTTAGGTGATAAAAGCGGCATGGTCCGTTACGGATCCTTTACGCTTCCTATGGACGAAGTATTAAGCACTGTTGCGGTGGATTTTTGTGGCAGACCTTGTTTGGTCTATCAAGCTGAAGTCCCTAGAGGACGTATTGGTGACTTTGACGTAGAGCTAGTACCAGAATGGTTTCAAGGCTTTACCAACGCCGCTCAAGTTAATTTACATGCTAAGGTTTGGTATGGCCGCAACCGACACCACATGGTGGAAAGCCTTTTTAAAGCACTTGCCCGTGCTGTAGATCTTGCCACTCAAATTGATCCTCGCAGGCAAGGTGTGCCTTCTACTAAAGGTAGTCTATAGAGCTTTAAAAAAAATAAAAAGTACCCTAGCCGCCAAAAGTTTTTCTCAATTTTTTGAAATGAATAATTAAAACTATGATTACTATCCTCGACTATCAAATGGGCAATCTCAAGAGTGTAGCCAAAGCGATAGAAAGCCTAGACTACTCTTGGGAACTAGTCACTGACCCCGAAAGTATATTAGACGCCCAAAAACTCATTGTCCCTGGAGTAGGCGGCTTTCCTGACTGCATGAAAGTCCTCCATCAACGGGGACTGGATGGAGCGCTTTTAGAATATATAGAAAGCGGCCGTCCTTATCTGGGCATTTGTCTTGGTATGCAAATCTTAATGGAAGTGGGTGAAGAAGGTGGAAAACACGAAGGATTAGGCTTTTTTAAAGGTAGGGTAAAACGTTTTGATCCAAAGCTTAATCTAAAAATCCCCCACATGGGATGGAACCGCCTACAGGTCAATCCCGATAGCCAAGTCTTAGAAGGCTTAGGCCAAGATCCTTACGTCTATTTTGTGCACAGTTATTATGTAGAGCCCGAGGACAAATCGATTATTGCCAGTCAAACCGATTATGGGGTTAACTTTGCCTCAGCCCTAGAAAAAGACAATGTCTACGCCGTCCAATTTCACCCAGAAAAATCTCAAAAAGTGGGACTTAAGATCTTAGATAATTTTTGTAAGCTTTAGCGATTATATCTTTTATTCTTTAAGGCAGCGTATTTTTATAGGCATATAGATCTTAACTACTAAGACTAAACTCTATCTTAAAGAGATCCACGTAGAAAAAACTTAAGCTTTGGTCTTGGCCTTTCCTTTGACCAAACATAAAAACTAAACTTGTTGGAGTACTTAACCTTAGTTACTCTTTTAATCTAG
>JAGRNM010000139.1 GCA_020440745.1 Deltaproteobacteria bacterium | reverse complement strand
CGAGGTCTTTCCCGAAGAAGAAGGAGGAGGCGGTGTTCTTAGAGATGTATACAACGTCTATCAATGGAGTCCTAACGGTCAATACTTAAGTTACATAGCAGACCAAGAAGAAGACGAAGTCTTTGATGCCTATATTGTAAACCTTGAAAATAAAGAAGTCACCAAGCCCGCTCCCGACATGATTCCTGGTAAAAGTATCTACAATCTCTCTTGGAGTCCTGATAGCAAATACCTAAGCTACGCTAGTAATATTAATGGATCTTATTACCAGACCTATCTTTTTGATCTCGCATCAGGAGAAAGAAGCCAAATAAGTATAAAAAACCCTTCTTGCCAATGGAGTGAAGATTCTCAAAAAATAGCTTATTTATCCGACCAAGGAAATTATAACTATACCTATAATCTCTATAACTTTGACCTGACCAAAGAAGAACTCACTAAAGAAAACCCCGATATTGCTCCCCCAAAAACAATCACTTATTTTAGCTGGAGCAGCAATAATCAGTATCTAGCCTACTTATCCAACCAAGATCAGGAAGAAAGCTACGAAGCCTATTTAATCAATCTAGATCCTAATTCGGAAGAAGAAGGAGAAGAACCCAGCCTACAAAAGATCAATCCTGACCTAGCTAAAGGCAGTCACGTCTCTTCCCTCATCTGGAGTCCAGACGGACAAAGACTAGTCTACCGGGCCGATCAAGAAGTACCTAGCCAACAGGACCTTTATCTTTTTGATCTGGCTTCTCAAGAGCTTATTAATATCAGCCAAGACTTAAACGAAGACGAAGAAGTCGACCCTTCCTACCTCTGGAGTCTTGATGGAAGAGAAATTTTGTTTATGACCAATACAGAACGTCTTTTGATGTATCAGTTGGAGCAAAAAAGCTCTCTCCAACTAGCTCCTTCTTTTGAAGGAAGCATTCACCTCTCCTCACTAAAGTTTGCGCCGGTTTTGGAAGAAACCGAGTCCGCAGGAGAAACTACAGAATAAAAAAAAGACCTAAAAAAATAAAGCCATCTCAATTTCAAATATAGGAAAAAAGACTATGAAAAAATTAAGCATCTTTACTTATTTAATCCTAGGCTTGATCTTAAGCGCTTGCGGAAGCTCAGAAACACAAGCCCCCCAAGAAAATACCAATCCCGAAATCACAGAAGAAGTTCCTCCCCCAATTAGGGCTATTAGTTTCCTTGCACAGGGAGAGGCAGAAGAAGCCACTCAAGATCTCTATGTCCTCCTTTTAGATCAAAGCGATAACTTACTTAAAGTTAATAATGATCTAGGGCCCTATAACCAAGTAAATTATCATTCTTGGAGTCCAGACGGCACCAGACTTTACTATTTGTCTGATGATGAAATAGCAGACATCAACGAACTTAAAGTCTATGATCCTCTTCAAGATCAAGTCATCAAGATGCACCCAGATTTAGAAGACTGGCAAAATATTGAGAATACCAGTTGGAGTCCAGATGGTAGCAAAATTGCTTATTTGTTAGACTTAGAAATAAACGGAGTCAAAGAGCTTTACCTAGCTGACAGTAGGACAGGCAACATTGAAAAAATCAATCCTGATTTAAGCTATGGTAGAGAGGTCGATAGTTATAAGTGGTCAGAAGATGGTAAAAAAATCGCCTATCTAGCTAACCCTAATAACACTAATATTAAAGAACTCTATTATTATGACTTAACTAACGGCACGCTCCACCAAGTCAATCCAGACTTTAGTGGCGTGATCGGAAACCTTAAAAGCGTCTTCTCATACTATTGGAGCCCAGATGGAAAAAAAATTGCCTATACTGCTGATCAGGATACGGAAAATGTCATTGAGCTCTATGTTTATAACTTAGAAAATCAAGAAATCCAAAAAATCAACCAAAACTTAGAAGGTGGTAAAACAATTTATAACTTCTTATGGAGTCCAGACAGCAAAAATCTAGCCTATGTAGCCGATCAAGATTATGCTGGGGTGCAGGAACTATTCCTCCATCAAGAAGGCTCAAGTACAGCTATTAAAATTAATCCTGACTTTGAGGAGGACTCAGGGAAAGACATCTACAATAATCTAAAGTGGAGTGAGGATAGCCAAAATCTTTTTTATAATGGCGATCAAGACACAGAAGGCCTAACCGAAACCTACTTTTTTAATTTAACTAGTGATACTTTTTATAAATTAGAGGTAGGCATCAATAGCTTCTATTTTAGTAACAACGGAAAAAGCATCGTGTATATTTATCAAGCTGACCCGATGCTCTCTAGTGATCTTTATCTTTTAGACCTATCTAGTAACCAAAAAACCAAAATCAATCCTGACATGGTCGATCCAAGCAACAATGTCATCAACTTCTACTTGCTACCAAAAGATACTAGCAAAATAGCCTACCTGGCTGATCAGGATACCAACGGTTTTAACGAACTCTATTTATGGAACGCTAGTGACCAAAGTGTTACTAAAATCAGCGAACTCCCCGGCCCAATCCCCAACCGCGTTTATTTTGCAAAATGGAGTTATGACGGAAAAAAAATTGCCTTTTCAGCAGATCCTGACGAAGGTGACGGCATCAACAAAGGACAACTCTATGTCTTTGATGTAGATAGCCAAGAAGTCCGCAGAATTAACCAAGGGCTAACGGAGACCCAAACTTTGAATAGTGATCATTATTGGTGGAGTCCCGACAATCAGGAACTTTTATATTACATCAACGACTCTGTGGACGGAACATACTATGCCTTGATCCATGACTTTGACGGAGAACTTCTAAACCTTAATCTATTTTTTCAAGAAAAGATAAACCTTATCGGTGTAAGCTTTAGTCCTTTTTATCAAGATTAAAGTTTCTCAAATAATAAATTTAAAAAAGGGAGAAGTTAAAACTTCTCCCTTTTTTAATGAATATCTTTTATTAATCTGAGACTTCCACCGACAATAGACCTTTGAGACTAGCATCGGGAGATAAATGATATCCTTTAACCTTAGGACTAGTCACTACCACATTATCCTCCCACCAAAGACTAATATAAGGAATATCTAAAGCAATCTGCTTTTGTACCTCACTATAAAGGTGGGCCCTAGTTTCCCAATCCATTGCCAGCCTAGCCTCCTCTAGCCAACGGTCAACCTGAGGATTTTTGTAATAACCACGATTGCCTCCCTGGGGAGGAGTTTGACTAGAATGAAAAAGATAATAATAAATATCAGGATCTTTAATACCTACCCAAGTGGAAGTAAAAATCTGAAAACTCCCCTGTCGAATATCTCGATAAAAAGTTCCCCACTCATAAGCCTTTAGATCTACTTCGATCCCAATAGCTTCAAAAGAACGGGCAATCGCCCTAGCTAAACGCAAGGACTCTCTTTGATTAGAAGTCTTATAGCTAATCTTAAAACGCTTGAGTGGACCTTCACCATCGGGATCGGGATAACCAGCTTCTTCTAAAAGTTGCTTGGCTAAGTCTGGATTATAAGTGGTGGATAAAACTTCCCCCTCATAAAAGGCATGAGAAGGAGCCAACACACCCGTTGCCTCCCTCGCATAACCAGCTAAATAATGCTTAATCAAATCCCGACGATCTAAAGCCATGGCCATGGCCCGTCTTACCCGACGATCCTTGAGAATAGGGTCTTGTAAATTAAAAGCTAAATAGCGATAATTAATCCCCGGTGAAGACTCTAAATGGAGAGAGGTGTGTTCTTGAATCCAGGACAACATGGGCCAAGACAGAGCATTTTGAACCAAGTCCACCTCTCCTTTAATTAATTTGAGCACCCTAGTAGTGGCGTCTTTAAGGACTTGGATTTTAATACTTTTAACCTTAGGCAAGGTGCCGGAATACTTTTGAAAGGCTTCTAAATAAAGCCAAGCGTCTTGAGAACGCTTCAACAAACAAAAAGGACCGGTTCCCGGAGGAATCTCAGAACTTTTTTTTGAGTCCTCAATAAAATGCTTAGGAATAATTCCCACTGTTAAGGCACTTAAAAAAGGAGCTGTTATCTCTGACAAATCTAAAAGAATCGTACGATTATCTAAGGCTTGTAAGTTAACTAATTTAGAAAAATTGGCCCGATGGGGTGAAGTGCTATCAGGAGCTTGGATCGATTGAAAGGTAGCAATCACATCTTGAGCCCTTAAAGGAGTGCCATCGTGAAAAAAAATATCAGGTTTTAAAACAATTTTGAGACGAGTAGGAGTCAAAAACTCATAACTCTCTGCTAAGTCCGGTTCCAACTGTAGATTTTCCCCCCATTTTAATAAACCTTGATACATCAAATCCTGCACCTTGGCGCTATAGGCATCTCCAGGATAGCGAGGGTCCAAAGAGCTTGGATCGTTCTCAAATGCTAAAGTCAAATCAGCCTCAGGAGGTTTTTGAGAACAAGCTTGAAAAACAAAAATAAAAAATAAAAAACACCCTAAACAAAGCTTAAAAAATAAAAGTTTAGTGGAAGAAAAAAAATTTTGCTTCGATAATAAACAATCCATGTTCTATTCTTGTCTTTTAATAAAAATGATAAAACAACTGACCATCCATCTTGTCTTAGTTTTAATTTTTTTTAATACTTTCTCCCTAAGTGCCAAAAAAGAATACAAAAACAAA
>JAGRNM010000138.1 GCA_020440745.1 Deltaproteobacteria bacterium | reverse complement strand
TCAATAAGATGTTTGATTTCTTTAATTTTGGCTTTGGCTTTGACTTTTTTGGATTTTAACTCTTCTTTAAGTTTAAAATATTCATCCGCAATATTAAGAGCTGCCAACAAGGCAACATGGTGACTAGAGACACTCTGGGTCTTTTTTTTGATGTCAAAAATTTGACGATTGACGTACTCCGCTACCTGCTTCACATGTTTTTCGTCTTCCTCACTTTTAAGACGAAAACTTTGTTTGTCCAGGACTATTTCAAAAGTTTTTTTATTAGCCATAGCTTCTTATCAAAAAAAATTTAATCACTACTTTAGGATTCTACTTTTTCTAGATACACTTTTCTTTCTTCCACGTCCACCTTCACTACCTGTACTTTTACTTTTTTTCCGATACGATAGATTTGACGATGACGGCGCCCTAAAAGGGAAAGGCTTTTTTCTTGGTAAACATAATGGTCATCTTTTAAGCTCTCTAGACTAACTAAGCCTTCCACAAAATACTCGTCCAACTCTACAAAAAAACCAAATTTAGCCACCCTAGAAATATGACCTTCAAAGCTCTGCCCCACAAAGTCCTTCATAAATAAGGCAACTTCTAAGTCTCTAGCCTCCCATTCCGCCTCCATGGCGATTCTTTCCCGACGGCTACAATGATCCCCTACCCGATCTAGATTGTCCTTTTCCAAAGCTTTAGGGCTTTGCTTGGACCATAAGGCCTTTAAGACACGGTGCACAATGAGGTCGGGGTAACGACGAATAGGAGAAGTAAAATGACAATAGGAAAGAGAAGCCAAACCAAAATGACCTAAATTTTTAGTCGCATAACAAGCTTGCTTAAGGGAGCGTAACAAAAGATGATTAATTAGTTTTTCTTCTGGATGGTTTTTAGCTCTATTAAGAAGGTTGGCTAAAGTCTTAGGCTGAATAGATCCCTTTAAAACCAAGGGTAAGCCCAAATTATGACACAAAAGAGCAAAGTCTTTTAGTTTGGCAGGATCGGGCTTGTCGTGAATACGATAAAGCAAAGGTCTTTTATGCTGAGTTAGGTAGTCAGCGACTGCCTCGTTAGCAGCAATCATAAAATCCTCAATCAGCATATGGGCTTCGTTACGCTCAGCTTTAACAATGCTCTGCACTTTGCCATCTTCCAAATGACGAATAAATTCTGGCTCGGGCAAGTCAAAATCTAAAGAACCCCTCTCAAGACGAACCTTTCTTAAAATTTTAAATAATTCAAAGGCTTGACTAAGCATATTTAAGTGATGCTTTAATTTTTCTTTAGAGGTGCTTTCTTCTTCTAAACAAGCTTTAGCCACCTGAGTATAAGTTAAGCGACCCTGAGAACAAATCAAGCTAGGATAAATCTTTGTCTCTAGACGCCTTCCTTTTGCGTCAAAGAGTAGCTCTGCCGTCATCGTGAGCCGGTTTTCTAAAGGCCTCAGACTGCAAAGATCGTTACTAAGGGCTTCGGGTAACATGGGCAGGACCCGTCTCGTAAAATAAACACTAGTCCCTCGCTTGAGTGCCTCTTGATCTAAGACAGAGCCAGCCTCTACATAATGACTAACATCAGCAATACTAACCCAAAGACGATAATGAGCTCCTTCTTTTTGGACACAAATAGCATCATCAAAATCCCTGGCGGTTTCTCCATCAATAGTGACTAAAGGCAGGTGCCTTAAGTCCACCCGACCTTGAGGTAAGTCTTGAGGAGGACCCTGCTGCTGAATAAGGTCCGCTGCCCGCAAAACTTCGGAGGGAAAATCTTGAGCCAACTGATGTTTTAAGATGACGATGTCTATTTCGGTGCTTTCTTCACCCCTGGCACCAAAGAGTTGAATCACCTGGGCTTCCCCTAAAAGGCGATCTTGTGGGTAGACTAAGATTTCTATACCCACCGATTCTCCTTTTTGGGCTCCCTTAAGATCAGCAGGGTCGACTTTAAAATCAAAAACCTGACCACCAGATCTAGCTTCGACTACCCATTGTTCCTCTAACTTGGTCAGGGTACCCACTAAAAAGCGCCTTCCCCTTTCCAAAATTTTTTCAACCTCACCTTCTAAACGACCATCGCGACTGTTTTTCCAAACCCTTAAAGCTACCTTGTCACCATCCAAAGCTTGACCAAGACGTCTTTTAGGCACAAAAACATCCGGTGTTTCTGGATCAGAAAAACTCACAAAGCCATAACCGTCGTGGTGGGTTTTTAAATAACCTTCCTTTAATTTAGCCGAATCAGGAGAGCTAGATCGATTAAGCCTCTTAGCCCTTTTCTTGCGTTTTGAACGAGAGACTTTACGCACGCTTGGCCTCAAAAGTTAAATGTATCATTAAGCCAAGAAAAGATAAATTCACATCCATGATAGAAAGGAGTATCACCTCTCTTAAGTTAGAAGCTATTAAAAAGTGTTCTTCTTTACTTTTTAAAGCAAGCTAAGCCTTTGACAGCATTAAAAAATCAACCAAGCATAGCCCAAGGTATCTATTAAAAAAAAATTGCGAGAGTGGCGGAATTGGTAGACGCGCTAGATTCAGGTTCTAGTAGGGTAAAACCTGTGGGGGTTCGAGTCCCCCCTCTCGCATTGAGGATTTTATATGAAAATAAAAACGTCTTTAATTCTTATTACCTTAATTCTAAGCCAAGCTTCTTATTTAAAAGCTCAAGAGCAATGGATTTTCTTTTATCCCGGAACACAAGGCAATGCAGAAGAAGCAGCACCACTCATGGAAGCCTTTAGCCAAGATCTGCAACAAGCTAGTGATGGAAAAATTCAGTTTCAAGCTTCTTATGAAAATCAAGGCAAGGAAGGTCTAACTAAAATTCTTCATAAAAAGCCCAGCCTCGTGCTAGTAGCGGGCGATTGGTACGAAAGTCAAAGTAGCCTGCAGGTCTTTCCTCTTTTAGCTCAGGCAAAGCTCTTAGGTGATTCTCCCAACCAAGAGACTTTTTATTTTTTATGCAAGAAACCTCTCAAGTCCCAAACTCAAAAAATTAAAGTCTATACTCAAAAAGACTTTGCCCCAGGTTTTTTAGAAAAAAAATTGGAGCCCCTTGGTCTAAATCTAGAAGTCAGCCTAGTAGAACACCCTCTAGCCACCCTTAAAAAAATTGCCGCCTCCGACAATCCAGAATACTTTTTGGCCGATGAAGTCACTTATCAAAATTTAAAAAATCTAAAAGCCCCCTGGCTCCAACAACTCTCCACCCAGGACCCTACTTTAAAAATTCCAGCCCCTAAGCTTTTAGCCCTGCAAACCCTGCCAGACAAAAAAATAAAACAAATTAACAAAGCCTTAGAAAAAATCTCTAAAAGTTCCCAAGCCCAGGAAAGCCTTAACCTCCTACGCCTACAAGGCTTTGAAATAAACCCCCAAAAATAATAAATTAATAAAAGTTTAACCTTAAAAAATAAAACTTAAGCTATCTAAAATACTAGGTTTTTTTATTAATTTTTTTCTTTCTTTGACGCTATACGGCAAAAAATAGCAACTTAGCTATTCATTGACCGATAAGTTTTTAAGTGTCTTCCAGAAATCTAAATCCTAAGTTTAAACAAGCTTTAAAGACCCAAACAACTATGAGCCTGAACACGCTAAGCGATCCATTTGACTCCCGAGCTCCTGAAGCAAGCTTTTACCTAAGCTTAGAAGCAGAAGAAGCTTTAACTATTCCTTATGGAGAAAACCCTAATATTACTTTAACAATCCAAGGTTCTCTACAAGAGGGAATAGAATATCCTCAAGCTGCCTTACTTATTAATGAAGACAACAGCCTATGGTTGACTAACCTAGGAGAACAAGGCTCCATCCAAGTTTTTCGTTTACGTAATGGTCAATTTCGCTATCTAGACCACAAGCAAGTGGCCTACTTGGCAGAAGGAGACTTAGTCAGCTTAAAAGGACATCATTTCAAAATTCATTTTCAAGACCATCAACTCTTGATGGAGCCCACTTGTTTTGAGTCTACTCAAAGCCTTTTGTAATCTGCCTTAAAGCCTCATAGGTAACAATCCCCACCGAGGTTGCCAAATTAAGACTCCTGGTGGGCCCCCACATAGGAATAGTCCAAGCTTGAGAGGATTTTTCTCTAAGCAAGTCTTCTGGCAGTCCTTTAGTTTCTGAACCAAAGACTAAGTAATCCCCTTGATGATACTGAGCCTGAGTATAGGGACGAGAAACTTTTTTAGAGTAAAAGTGGCAGTTAGCCTGAGGATGGGCTTCTTCAAAAGCGCTCCAAGAAGGATAAAGGCTTAAGTCTAAAAACTGCCAATAGTCCAAGCCCGCTCTTTTAACGGTGGCGTCATCAATGGCAAAACCCAAAGGCTCTATTAAATGAAGCTTAGCCTTAATCCCAACACACAAACGGCCAATGTTACCGGTGTTAGGAGGAATTTGAGGATGATAAAGAACTAAGTTGAGCATTAGATAATTTTTTTACCAAAACGATCCCAACGGATGTTTTTCCAAAACTCCTTAAGCCCATACTTAAATTGGTAAGAGTCTTCTCCTAAGGCATGACCTTTTTCGTCCAAGGCAGTTTTAACAAAAGGAAGCCAAATAATCAGAGCCTCTCCAATAATATTTTCTCTAGGAAAAAAAAAAAAAAAACGACTATCTCTAGAATTATCCCGATTG
>JAGRNM010000137.1 GCA_020440745.1 Deltaproteobacteria bacterium | reverse complement strand
TTGTAGACGCTTTTGAAGAAGCTGGAGGGTTTAAGAAGGAAGCAATCGACTCTCTCTACCCCACTTATTTTGAAACCAAGTGGAAAAACCTAGGCCGCAAGATTAATTATTGGAAATTTATTAAAGAAGCATAAAAAAAGGCTCCGCAATTTTATCTTGCGGAGCCTCTTTAAGAAGTAGAAACCTACATCTGACGTTTAAGGAATCCAAAAGGGGAACTTATCTAGGTCCTAAAGAAAACTTTAGTCCCACGCCAGCGACGTGGTTGGCAGTCCAACCAGAGCCACCTTTATCCATATCAACCATATAATAAAGATCCCAACTCATTTTCTTTAAATAGCTATCTTCAAAGCTATGATCAATACTCACACCGGCAGGCACTACACGATTTTGATCAAAGCCTCTTCCACCGCTACCGTCGGTTAAAGCCTTTTGATAAAAAATCTCGTTGCTAACATAGGGAGAAATCTTAACACGATCTCCTACTTTAAAACTAAAGAGGTTATATTTAAGACGTAGTCTCTCACGGATACGTTTTTGTGATCCACGAAGACGAACCTCAACCCGGTTACGCACTCCAATAGTACCACCACCAAATTTTTGCTTAAGTTCTAAATTAACCATGGGTCGGTATTCACCATCGTTACCATCTTCTTTTTCGTAACGAATGGCTGGAGCAATGGCAAAGCTACCACTATCCCACTTTACCCAATCAAACTTATAACCCAAAGTGGTGTTATAAAGATAATGGCCAGGTAAAGAAGCAAGACCACCAAAGCGGTTTTCTGACTCTAAACTAATGCTGTGACGATCAGCAAATTTGTAAGAAGCACCTGTAGAGGTCCAAAGCTCAGCGGCTTTTGCCATAGAAGCTTGAGCCAACAGGGCAACAAACAGCGATAAAGCAATTAAGACTTTCTTCATTTTATTTTCTCTCCTTTTAAAAGATGAACTGAATTTCTAATAAATAATAAATGCCCTTGTAGAAGCAGTACAAAAAAAGCAAAAGTGAAAATCCGGCCTTTTACCTAGATTTAACGGCTGTGACGCAAGCCTGTCACTTAAGCGTCACAAAGTCTCTTGCTAAGAGCTAGGCTTATGGTTCAAAAATTGTTAGATAGAAAAAGGGAGAAGCTACCAATGAAAGTTTTAATCATTGAAGATGAACGAGACATTGCCGAGCTCATCAGCTACAATCTTAAAGAAGCCCACTTTGAAACCCGTAGTTGCCATAATGGCCGGGAAGGACTTTTAGAGGCTCAACGCTATCAGCCTCATTTAATTGTCTTAGACCTAATGCTGCCTGACATGAACGGCCTAGAAGTCTGTCGGCAAATCAAAAGCCATCACAAACTTAAAGCCATCCCCATCCTCATGTTAACCGCTAAAGGAGAAGAAACCGACCGTATTGTGGGGCTAGAATTAGGAGCTGATGATTATGTGACCAAGCCCTTTAGCCCCAGAGAGTTACTTTTACGCATCCAAGCTATTTTAAGAAGAAGTGAAGCCAAGCCTAAGGCTAAAGAAAAAGAAATATTAGAGTTTGGGCTCTTACGTCTGGATGAAGAACGCTTTGAAGCCAGTGTGGAAGGAAAATTCATCGAACTCACAGCCCTTGAGTTTAAGCTACTTAAGTACCTCCTAAACAATAAAGGACGGGTAGCCAGTCGAGAGGCTTTGTTAGAAAAAGTTTGGGGACATCAAGCTTATTTAAATACTCGTACGGTAGATACCCATATCAAACGCCTCCGAGCTAAATTGGGCCCTGCCGGTTCTTATATTGAAACCATCCGGGGGATGGGTTATCGCATGATAGAAAGGGCCTAAAAAAGATGGCCAAGTTATTTTCTTACTTTTTTAAACAAAACAAACCCGAGATCCAAAAAGAGGAAAAATCCTTAGCCTTGGAGAGCTGCCAAAAGGAGCTTAAGAAGCTGGGTGCCCTCTTCCAATCCATGAGTCAGGGCTTGGTCTTTTGTAATCAAGACTTACAAGTGGAAAGGGCTAATCCAGCCTTTTACCAGATCTTTGCCTTAAGCGAGAGGTTAGAAGGTAAGGCGGTTTTAGAAGTAATCCGAGAAGAGTCCCTTTATAGTTTGTTAAAAAAATCCCTTTCCGAAAAAAAACAGCTAGAAAAAGAGATTATCCTCCACCAAGCCAAACCCAAACGTTATTTTAAAATCCAAGCCATTCCCATAGAAGAAACAGGCCTCTCAGGGGTCTTAGGAATTTTTGAAGATATTACCCGTACCAAAGAACTAGAACAATCCCGACAAGACTTTGTGGCCAATGTTAGTCACGAACTTAAAACGCCTCTGACTAGTATTAGGGGTTATGCCGAGACCCTACTCAGTAGCGCCTTAGAAAGGCCTGAAACCGCTAGGCGCTTTGTGCAAAAAATTCACCACCATGCCCAAAGCCTGCAAAAACTCATTGAAGAGCTTCTAGACTTAAGCCGCTTGGACGCTGGAAGAATCCAATTAAAAAAAGAAAAAATAGACCTAAGTGAACTAGCCCAAAATTGTCTCAAAGATTTTCAAGAAGCCTTTGAAGCCAAAAAAATCTCTCTTAAATCCACCCCCTCTCCTCCACTCTTAGTTTTAGGCGAGAGTTCTTTAATCAAACAAATCCTGTTTAATTTATTACAAAATGCTCTACAGTACACACCAGAGGGTGGAGAGGTTGAGCTTATACTTAAAACAGAAGAAGGACAGGCCCTTTTTGAAGTGAAGGACAATGGCATTGGTATTTCTACCAAGGATTTACCCCACATCTTTGAACGCTTTTGGCGGGCCGATAAGGCAAGAAGTCGGGATAGTGGAGGAACCGGCCTAGGACTGGCTATTGTCAAACATCTGACTCAAGCCTTGGGAGGAGAACTAGAAGTGACTAGCGAGCTGGGCAAAGGAAGTACTTTTTCGGTGAGCCTCCCCTTGGCTTAGCTCAAGTCCAAGGGATTCCGTGTTGTCAAAACTTGATCCTTAGCCGACTACAATAATTTATAATTAATGGAAGCAAAGCGTATTAACACCTCTTAAGGCCGCTTCTTTTAATAAATTAGGAATCTACTCTTGCACTTCTTTAGAAAATTCAAAAAAGGACTATGCTTATTTTTTTAAAAAAAATTATTTATAAATCAAATACTTATAACTTTTAAATCTATTCTTAATCTTCATTAATTAAAATCTGGTTTCTAAAATCTCTTTTTTTTTTTTTTTTTAGTAATTCTTTAGTTTTGTCAACAAAATGTCACACAAGTCCCACCCTGATGACACAGCTTTACTGTTCTTAGAGCCTGTTGAGATCGCTTTTAAAGCGAAAAGATAGTGTTTTTAATTTCATTCCGATGAAGAAAGGAAATATTCATGAAAACTAAAACCATGCTGAAAGGCTTAAGCCTAGCGGCCGCTCGTTTCTTAGCGACTTCTAGTGTTCAGGCAGGCCGCGTTGATACTAATATTCCTACTTATCAAAAAGTAAGTGGAGTCAGTGGAAATCTTAACAGTATTGGCTCGGATACTTTAAATAACCTCATGACCTTTTGGGCTGAGTCCTTTAAAGCCGAGTATCCCAATGTCAACATTCAAATCGAAGGTAAAGGTAGCTCAACTGCTCCTCCTGCCTTGATTAGCGGCACTTCTCAACTAGGCCCCATGAGCCGCGAAATGAAGTCTAAAGAAATCGACGAATTTGAAAAGAAATTTGGCTACAAACCCACACCGATTCCTGTCGCTATCGATGCCTTGGCAGTTTATGTGCACAAGGACAATCCTATTAAAGGTCTAAGCCTTCAACAAGTGGACTCGATTTTTTCTAGCACCTATAAAATGGGTGGAACAGATATTACGACTTGGGGACAGCTAGGACTAAGCGGCACTTGGGCTAATAAAGCCATCAGCCTCTATGGCCGCAATAGCGCCTCTGGCACCTATGGTTACTTTAAGGAAAAAGTCATGGAAAAAGGTGACTACAAAAGCACGGTTAAAGAACAACCTGGTTCTTCTGCCGTGGTACAAGGCGTGGCCAGTGACTTAGGCGGTATTGGATACTCCGGCATTGGTTATAAAACCAGTGGCGTCAAGGCCATTGCCTTAGGCAAAAAAGCCGAAGAAACCTACGAACCCACTGTGGATAACGCGCTTAACGGCAAGTATCCTTTGTCTCGGGCTCTTTATATTTATATCAATAAAAAGCCAGGCGAGCCCTTGGATAAATTGACCCACGAGTTTCTTAAATTTGTCCTTTCTAAAAAAGGCCAAGAAATCGTGGTCAAAGATGGCTACTATGCCATGCCAGCTAAGATGATTGCTGAAAGCTTAAAGACTTTAGAAACTAAAGTAGCTTCTAATTAGTTTATTCTTCGACGATTCATAGACTCTAAGTCCCGAAACGAGCCTAAGCAAAAAGTCTTAGGCTCGTTTCTTTTTATTTGCCTCCTCAACTTATTTAGGCTTTTAGGAGACCACCCTCTTGTGATGGAAAAAACCAAAAAAAAATTAAATCCTTATTATACTGCTCCTAAAATCCTAAGAACAGACCGATGGATGCGCCGTTTTATTAGTTTTAGCGGTATTAGTATTATTTTTGCTGTTTTAGGAATTTTTGCCTTTATCACCGCCCAAGTCCTGCCTCTTTT
>JAGRNM010000136.1 GCA_020440745.1 Deltaproteobacteria bacterium | reverse complement strand
ATTCATCCAAAAACATTAAACGCTAAATCCTCTAAACCTGATTTCTTAGTAGCAGGGAATCAAGGAGAAGAATTCTACTTAGAAGCAGTTTTAGCGACAAAAACAACTAAACCATCTAAAGGTAATCCATTCATAAAAGGCACTTTATTCGACAAATTAAATGAGCACCCTCATAAAAATTTTATGGTAGCTATTTATGAAGAGGGAAGTCCTGTTAAGCAGCCCAGCGGAAAAAGATTAGTAAAAGATATACATGACTGGTTAGATTCACTTAATCCCGACGAAATCCAAGCTCAAATTGAAAGTAAGGGACTAAAATCCATAAGCCCTTTCACTTGGAGTCATGAAAACTGGAACTTGGAAATATTTCCTATCCCTTTAATCCCTAATAGAAGAGGTCAAGTTACTAGATTAATAAGCATACCAGGAATAGAAGCAGGCTGGGTTGATAAATGGAGTCCAATAAAAAAGGCAATTAAGTCTAAGGGTAAAAAATACGGCAAACTCGACAAACCATTATTAATAGCAATAAACCTTGATAGCTTCCTTCTTGATAGAATTGATGAAATGCAAGCATTATATGGTCAAGAACAATACATATTTAAAAGCGGAAGCTCTGATGAGCCAATCATGCAGCGAGCGCCAAACGGTGCTTGGTATGGAAAATCAGGCCCACAATACACCCGAGTTAGTGGGGCTTGGATATTCAATGACCTTGATGCTATATCTCTGGCTAAAAGAAAAAATACTATTTACTTTAACCCCTGGGCTGAAATCCCTCTTCCCAAATCCTTAAGACGCTTTCCTCATTCCATTTCTCAAGGAGACAAAATGCAATGGGTTGAGGGAATAACTCTAAAAGAGATTTTCGGGCTATACGAAGGGTGGCCAGAAAAAATAAAAGTAAATTAAATAGTTAGAAGATAATTTAACAAGCCTAATAATTGCTTAGTCTTAGATAGGCCTGGTACTTCACAGGATTAACTTAGTTTATGCCCACTGTATTTAAAAAATTTGGCTATCGCTTTCACTTTTACTCTAACGAAAGGCAAGAACCCCCCCCCCATATTCATGTAACAGGTAAAGGTGGAGAAATGAAAGTATGGCTTGCAGATCTAATAGTAGAATTTTCTTATGGTGTTTCCCCCAGCGAACAACGTAAAATAATGGGGGTTATTAAAGAAAAGTCTAAGGTACTTATGGAGGCTTGGAATGAATTTAGCAGCAAAAAAAGATAAAACTTACCCAGCAATTATGAAGCTAAAGATAGAAAAAGAAAAAATCATTGGCATGATGAGCGATGGTAGAGAGGTAGCCATCCCCATTGCTTGGTATGATCGTTTAGCCAATGCTACCACAAAGCAAATCAAAAACTTTCAGATTTCTCCCGGTGGCTATGGCATCCATTGGCCAGATATTGATGAAGATATCAGTGTGAAGGCCTTTTTTGATTGAACTTTAATTTTCTATGAGAAAATTCCATACTCCTTCAGATTAAAGAACAAACAAAACATTCGAGTTTAAAAACATAAATTAGGACAGCTGATGATTATGATAGATATTCTCATTACAGTGTCTTTGACCTTTGGAGCACTCATTCTGGGTCTTTTAATTATCGGTGAAGGGTGTGATCTTAAACGTCTATTAATTATTTCCATATCTTCTACTCTGCTTGGAACGATTCCTTATGCAGGACAAATTTTGGCCTTAATTGTAATGATTGTTCTTTTACACCAATGGACATCCATAGAATCCCCAATAATACTTTTCCTATTTCCATTTTTAGTACAAACGCTTTTATTTGTTTTTAACACATTTGTTCTTTTTGCAATACACTGAATCTATAGTCAAAAGAGACGCATTAGACTTAAGTGCTCTGGAACGCATTTAACTAGTCAAAGACAATGGAAACTGCCTGAAAAGCTTGCTCTGCCATAATAAGCACCTAAAATTACTTCCCCATTTCAAGCGCTCCCAAGCCTAACTGATCGCTAATTTTTTCTACCTTTGTTGAAATTCTCTCTAAACACAAACCTAAACCATAGAGTCGCCCACCTTGGATTTGCTCTAAGTCCAAACCTTTAAGCAAACTGGCATAAGAGTGTAGCTCTTCCCCCAAACGCCAAAGCTGCTCTTGAGACTTATCAAGGTCTTGAAGAAATTTTTTACGGGAACTTCTTTTACTCATTGCTTTCCTCCTAATTAATATAGCTGGTTCAAATCCGTAGTTTAACTACCTGGTAATTGCAAAGAGAAAATTCGTAGTAGAACTACGTGATTAAAACTGAGCTTGGCCAACATATTGCTAAACTAAGGCGTCATGCCGGACTTACTCAGGAGCAACTTGCCGAAAAAACAGGCTATTCGGTTGACTTTATTAGCTTAGTGGAAAGAGGCATCAACGCGCCCAGTGTAGAAGGCTGTGAAAAAATAGCTGCCGCTCTAAAAATTTCCATTAAAGACTTATTTGATTTTTAAATATGTCCAAGCAAACTCTTAGCAAAGTGGAAGCCTGTCTTTTTAAGCCCTGATTTTTCATAAAAAGCGTGGGCAGCCTGACGATGCATGCCAGAATCTAAGTGGATTTGCGTGCAGCCTTCTTCTTGAGCTAGATTAATTAAATAAGCTAAAAGCTTTTGCCCCCAGCCTTTGGATCGATGCTCTTCTGCCACCACCAAATCATCCACATAGATAAATTTACCCCAAGCTAAGTTATGACTAAAACGAAAACCAGCCACCGCTAAGATTTGTGCTTGTCTTTCTAAAAAGGCCAATTGATAACCTGTCTTTTGTTGCTCGCTTACCTGAGTGACAAAAGCCTCTAAACTAAGATGGGGCCTTAGCTCAGACATCACCGGATAACAGTCCTTAACCTGTTTAGGCTCTTTAGCTATTTGAATCGTATGCATGAAATGATTTAAAAGAAAGGTAGTGCTATAAGAAAAAACTATTTTTCCCAATCCAAGGCTCCTCGCCGCCACTCGTAGATTAAACCTAAACCTAAAATCACCAAAAAGATCAACATAGGGACAGCAAAAACCCAAGCTTGTTCAGTCACTTTGAAGTCGTGTAATTTAACCGCCCAGGGAAAAAGAAAAACCATCTCCACATCAAAGAGCAAAAAAATCATCGCTACCATAAAAAACTTAACCGAAAACCTCTCCCTGGCGCTGGTCTTAATGGGTACACCACATTCATAAACATCAAGTTTACTAGCCGTGGGTTTTTGGGGGCCAAAAAAGTAAGATAAAGCCACAAAAAGACCAGAAATACCCACCGCTAAGAGTAAAACCCATAAAAAGGGAGCATAGTCTTCTAAAATTGGTGCTTCCATAAATACGGCGCCTAGCCCGCTTAAAAAAGACTGTCAAGAATTAGTCCTACTCCCTCAAAGTCAGTCTTATAGTTTAGATCTGTAAGCTTAAAGAAGGCCTATTCTAGTTCATCCTATTATTATATTTAACCAGCTCCCTATAACTATTTTCTAAAGCCTTGGGAGAACCACCAGCAGCAATAGTGGGATGGGCTGGCCCATAATTAAAATCGTTTTTTTCGATTCGTTCCTTAAGGCGACGGGCATTTTTAATAAAGTTACTTGCATAGTTACTATAAGAATCCAACATACTCTTAGCAACTGGACTGGAAAATTCTTTTTTAATCTGAGCATCGTCCTTGGCGTATTTTTCTATAGCTTCCAAACTTTCCCTGAAAGCTTGAAAAGCTTGATCATAGGCAGACAAGTCAATTTTTTTAAGGTCTTCTCCATCTAATTCACCAACAACATGACTAAGCGACTCAGCTGCATCCAGATTTTTCATCATGTTATAGCGAATATGATAACCCTGCTCCTGAAAATCAGCATACTGCTTAGCCAATACTTCAGCTTCCAATTTATCAAATTCATTTCTCATAGCTGTATAAGCTGTTTCGTACTCCTCTAAGGATTGAACCAACTGAGTATGTAGTTGTTTACCTTTAGCTAGATTATCGTCTTTATAATCCTGACGACTATAGTAATTGTCTGCCTCTTTAAGAAGCTCATGGGCCTTAGTAGTTTTTTCACTTAAGATTTTAGCCTTTTCGTCTAACAAGCCAAAGGAAGGCTCTTGATTTAAGTAGTCTTCAAAACTTTTAGGCTGCCAACTAAAGGGCGAAACATTTCCAATACGTTGATCTGCCTGAGGTCCTTTGTCTCTATCTGCCCAGCGAAAGTAATTTTCGTAACTGCGATAAACACTAGAATGGGTGTGATTGATAAAAGAAATATATTGATTATATTTGCGAGTAAATTGGGGAGAATCTAATTTACTATTAACCGATTGATTACTTGAAGAAGAAGGAGAAGAAGAAAGAGGATTATCTCCATGACAAGCGGCTAAAAATAAAAAACATAAACTTAAAAAAATAGGTAAGACTTTTTTCATAGAACAACTCTCCCAAAAAAATTAATTAAATGATCGGCCGCCTAATAATAAAATAAAAGTCACAAAGTAAAGAAATAAGCCATGCGCCCGTAATCCTTGGCCCTATCTTATAAAAAAATTATCTATTTTGTGTATTAATTTTTTACGAAATAGGGGCCCAAACTTTGCCATCTAATATTAAAAACAAAAAAATAAATAAATAACTTCAAGACCTCCACTCAGAGATTTTTTCT
>JAGRNM010000135.1 GCA_020440745.1 Deltaproteobacteria bacterium | reverse complement strand
CAATTTTTTATGGCCTTATGATCGTAATGAAAGAAAAAAGGCTCGGCCTAAATTTTATTTTTTTGATTGTGGTGTACTTCGTGCCTTACAGCAGCGTCTCAATGATAAGCCAACTCCTGCAGAAAAGGGGTTTCTTTTTGAGACTTGGTTTTATGGGGAGCTTTGTAAAATTAGAGACTATCAATCTAAGGATCATGAAATTGGTTTTTGGCGTTCAGGAAACCATGAGGTCGATTTTGTTATTAGTTCGGGCCGAGGTCCCATCTTGGCGATGGAATGTAAAAGTTCTAGCCAGTTTCTGACGCAGGCTACTTGGCAAGCTTTTCAAAAAAAGTTTCCCAAAGTACCTTTAGTAATTGCTTCTGCAGTGGAAAAGAAGAAAAGAAAATTAAACAATGGCTTGATGATCTATCCTTGGAAAGAGGCCTTAAATTTTTATAAAAATTTCTAAGAACACATGAAAAAGCTTTTATCCAATACTTCTGTAAAAACTGTGGGACTGGCTAACTTAGGCTGTAAGGCCAATCAGTATGATGGTACCTATATGGGTGCCTTGATGGAGAGGCATGGTTTTAGGCTAGTAGATTTTAAAGAGTTGGCTGATCTTTATCTGATTAATACTTGTACGGTGACTGATAAAGCCGATGGAGATAGTCGAAATCTTATTCGTCGTGCCCACCGGCGCAATCCAGAGGCTCCTATTGTAGTCACAGGTTGCTATGCTCAGACCCAAAGTCAAGAAGTGGCTGAACTGCCTGGAGTGGCTTTGGTTTTGGGAAATACTTTTAAGGATTCTCTTGTTGATCTTTTACAAAAGGCTTTGAGGCAAAAGGAAGGCACTGCCCCATTGATGGAGGTAGAAGATATTTTTAAACAAAAGGAGTTGGAAGCCTTTGGTCTGAGTTCTTATACTCAGAACGCTCGTGCTTATGTAAAAATTCAGGATGGCTGTAATCAGTTTTGTAGTTTTTGTATTATTCCCTTTGCTCGCGGTCGTAACCGTAGCATTGATATTAAGCGTGTTTTAGAGGAATTAAGAGAGCTAGCTTCTGCTGGCTTTGAGGAGGCAATTTTAACAGGGATCCACTTGGGGACTTATGGACAAGACTTATCTCCCAAAAAAAACCTAGCAGATTTATTAAAGGCCATCGAAGAGGCAAAACCCATTCATCGAGTTAGGATTAGTTCCGTCGATCCGGAAGAAATAACCGAAGAAATAGTCGAGCTTTTAGCGGCGTCCCAAATTTTTTGTCCCCATTTGCATATTCCTGTGCAGAGTGGTGATGATAAAATCCTTAAGCTGATGCGAAGGCGCTATGAAACCGCCGAGTTTTTGGAGCTTTGTATAAATTTGGTAGAACGGATTCCTAGGCTTTGTTTGGGTACGGATGTGATGGTGGGTTTTCCCTATGAAGACGAGGCAAGTTTTGAGAGAACCTATGCTTTATTAAAACAAGCTCCACTTCATTATTTCCATGTTTTCCCCTATAGCCCTAAACGTGGGACACCGGCGGCTAAGATGCTTGCCCATGTTTCTGCTGCTGATAAAAAAAACCGAGCCGCTCAACTCAGACAACTAAGCGAATCCAAGCGTCTTGATTATCTCGATAGTTTTGTTGGCAAAAAAGTTGAAATTGTTCTAGAAAGAAGTGTACAAGGTTCTCCTTCCCAATGGTTGGGAACCTCTGAGAACTATCTTCCTGTGTTCTTAAAGGACTTTAGGGGTCAAAGCCGACAAAAAGTCCTTTGTGAAATCACCCACAGACAAGGAGAGCGGCTTGTCGCATATAGTTAGTCGTCAGGAAAAAAAGCTACTTAAGGAATTTGAAAAAAAGCTCGGCTATCGTTTTCGCCGTCGGGCATGGCTTAAGCATGCTTTAACCCATAAGAGTCATGCCAATGAGCAGCGCATGCCGGCTGTACTGCATAATGAGCGTTTAGAATTTTTAGGGGACGCTGTTTTAGAATTAGTGATTTCTGACCTATTAATGGAGCACTATGCTAAGTCCCCTGAGGGAGAGATGAGTAAGATTAGGGCTTCTTTGGTTAATGAGACGACTTTAACTCAGGTGGCCAATTCTATTGATTTAGGAAACTATCTCTACTTGGGTAAAGGAGAAGACATGGGGGGCGGGAGGGAAAAATCCAGCCTTTTAAGTGATGCCATGGAGGCAGTCTTTGGAGCTATTTATTTAGATCGCGGTTTTAAAAAGGCTTATCAAGTCATTCGTAAGTTTGCTATCGAGCTTTTTGATCAATTAGATAACGATGATTTTTATAAAGATTACAAAACCATGCTTCAAGAAAGAGCCCAGGAGCTTTTCCGTACTGTGCCTAGGTATAAATTAATTAGAGAGCTTGGGCCCGATCATGATAAAACCTTTGAGGTTAGTATCTCTGTAAAAAATAAGGTCTGGGGTCAGGGTTTGGGCAAGTCTAAAAAAAGTGCCGAGCAAAATGCTGCTAAAGAAGCCTTAGAAAATCTAGCAAACTACTCTAGTCATGAGCTAGAAGAAGCAGAAAACTCAGAGTCTTCCTCAGATAAGGAAGAAGCATTAAAAGAAGCTTAAAAAAGATTAATTTTATTATGATTCAGTTACGTTTTCATTGTCCTCACTGTGATTTGCCCATGAGGCTTAGTCGTTGGGATTCGTTAGAAAACCTAAATTGTCCTTCCTGCCAAAGAAACATTCCAACTTACGTTGATGCTAAGGCCAAAGAACAAGGACTTTTGGATCATTGTTTGCTTTGTAATGCTAAAGAACTTTTTAGACAGAAGCTTTTTAATCGTAACTTAGGAATTGGTATTGTGGTCTTTGGTGTGGTGATTAGTATTTTGCTTTTACTTTTTCCCGCCCAAAGTCCTTGGCTTAACCCAACTGTACCTATCTTGGCGGTGGCTTTAATTGACCTTTTGCTCTATTGGCTTTTGCCTTCGATGTTAGTTTGTTATGCCTGCGATGCCGAACACCGAGGTTTTCAAGTAACTCCCAATTTTAAACTCTATGACCATCTTAAAGCTGCTAGGGTCAAAGACGAACCCACCTATCCGGGGGCAGAAGAATCCCATTAGTTTTTGTTTAACTTTTAGAGAGTGCTTGGGTGAGTTCTTCTCTAAAGTCAGGATGAGCGATCTCAATGAGTTTTTCGGCTCGTTTTTTATTACTCACACCTCTTAGGTTGGCAATACCGTATTCGGTGACGACGTATTGGATAAGATGACGTGGTGTAGAAATTAGACTGCCCTCTTGTAATTGGGGCATAATATTAGAGACTAACTTGCCTTGCACCTTGGCCGTGGATTTTAGACAAATAATATTTTTACCACCTAAACTTTGGTTGGCGCCTTCTACAAAAGAAATTTGGCCGCCTACGCCGCTATATTGTCGATTGCCAATGGATTCTGAACAAAGCTGACCTGCAAAATCAATCATCAGTCCAGAGTTGACAGCCACAAATTGTTTATTTTGAGCAATATAAAAGGGATCATTAACAATATTAACCGGTAGGCAAAGAGCTGACCTTTGATTTTGTCCCTTTCTTTCGTCTAACCAATCATAGAGTTTTTGAGAGCCTAAGGCAAAAGTAAAGATGCTATGTCCTTTAAAGGAGCCTTTGTTAAGATTAGTGACTTTCTTAGCTTCAATTAATTTTAATAATCCATCAGAAAAAAGCTCGGTATGGATACCAAAACCACCTAAGTCACTTTCTGCCAGAGCTTGAGCCACCAAGTTGGGGATAGGGCCTATGCCAAATTGCAAGGTGGATTCTGGTTCAATAAGAGAGACTACGTGTTTGGCGATTTGTTTTTCGGCTTCGTTGGTTTCAAATTGATCAATGGATAGTTGGGGTGAGTCAATCTCATAATAATAGTCTAACTCGTCTATATGAATTTTATTATCTCCATAGTCGGCATGACCATAAAGTCTAGGCATGCTGTGGTTGATTTCACCAATAGCAATTAGGTCTTGTCTTTGACAGGCTTGACGAAAAGGTCTGGAAACCGCTGAGCTATGAGTGCCAAAGCTTAAGTAACCCTCTGAGTCGGGTGCAGAAAGACTAGTGGATATTAGTCTTGTTGGAAAATCTAACATGTAGCTTTCGATGCCACGAAAAGTTCCTACAAAATAATCCACAGAAGCTCCTGCTTTATCTAAGAAACGTTCCACAGGTCCATAGTAACCGCTAGTAATTGAGACCTTGGGATGGGTCAGAATAGGATAGGGAGCTGTGAGCATGCCGCAAAGAATACGGAGTGATTCCCAGTCTTTTTTCTCAGATAAAGTGTTCATTAAGGCCATGGGTTGGCCCGTGGCAAAAGAGACAGCTAAAGAGTCATTGGCTTTAAAAAGTTGAAGAATTTCTGGAAGTGATTTAGCTTGGGACTTTTTTTTCATGCTTCCTTTTCCTTAGCTGTTTAAACCCCTTCACCTCTTTGTAAAAATGGTAAGGCTAGGATTAAAAACTTTCAAGCAAAGTTTAATAAAAAAATCTTAAACTATGAGGCGCTAATTTTTATAATAGGTGGATTTTATTTTTTGAAAGGCTTCACTTAGCTCTTCTCTAAAGTCAGGATGGGCAATCTTAATAAGTTTTTCGGCTCTTTTTTCATCACTGACTCCATAAAGATCAGCGACGCCGTATTCGGTTACAATGTACTGAACAAAATG
>JAGRNM010000134.1 GCA_020440745.1 Deltaproteobacteria bacterium | reverse complement strand
CTTTAGTTCCTCTGCTTCTGCTGTGGAGGTGACTGATCAAAAATGGGCTTTAGAATTTCAAACGGGTTTTTATTGGCCAACGGACTCTAATATAGATGCCTTTTTACCTAAGTGTTGCAATATGCTTTATCAATTGGGTTTTGGCAGATTAATTGATAGTCAATACCAAATAGGTTTAAGAGCGGGAATCATGAGTGAAAACGCTTTTGCCATTGGTTCGGTCAGTGGAGAGCCCAGCGGAGACCGTTTTAATTTTACTATTGTGCCAGTTGAACTTAATTTTATCTGGCGTGCGGATTTTGTAGAAAATCAGGTCTTGGTACCTTATGTGGATGTGGGGTTAGACTATTTATATTTTAGAGAAAATGTCTCAGGCGCGGTAACCCAAGGTAATAAATTTGGTTATCACACAGGTGTGGGGCTACAGGTGCTTTTAGAATGGTTTGATCGTTTTGCCGATACCCATGAACAAGAGGGTATTAATGATATTTACCTGACTTTAGAAGGGCGTTGGATGCAGGTGGATAATTTTGGTGGCAATGGTTTAAAGGTTAACGGTTTTGTCTTTAGTGCAGGTCTACTCTTTGAGTTCTAAGGTGAGTGATTCTTTAACTTCTATCAAGCGTCGGTTTGTTTTTAAGGTTCAGTACTTGGGGAAAAACTTTGCCGGATGGCAGGTGCAGCCAGGAAAACGAACAGTGCAAGGTCTTTTAGAAGAGACTTTTTCCAGCATTGTTCAGGAGCCTATCCGTGTCATTGGAGCGGGTCGCACGGACAGTGGGGTACACGCTTTGGGGCAAGTAGCCCATTTTGAATCCAGTACTTCTCTAAGCGTTGAGATCTTACTAAAGGCTGCTAATAGCCGCCTGCCTTATGAGGTGGGGATTTTTGATTTAAAGGAAGTGGATCAAAGTTTTCATGCCAATCGCAGCGCTCTTTATAAGGTGTATAGTTATTGGGTATTGGTCAGTGAAAAAGCTTGGCCCTTTTTAAGTCCTTGGACTTGGAAAGTTTATGGGGTTTATAATTTAAAGGCTATGCAAGCTTGTTTAAGCTTTATAGAAGGACGACATAATTTTAAATCCTTTGCTGCGGCTGATGGAAGTTCTAAAACTTTTGAACGTCACTTGATACAAGCCGGGGTTGAGGAAAAAAGTTTAGCGGATTTTTTTAAACATACTTGTGATTATTTTAAAATACCAGCTCCTTTACTTTCTTTTAAAGAGGAAGAAGCCAAGCTTTTATGTTTTTATTTTAAAGGAGAAGGATTTTTAAAACACATGGTGCGCAACTTAGTTGGGACCTTGGTAGAGGTAGGATGGGGTAAAAGAAGTGTGGAGGACTTTAAAGCATTGCTAGCTGTCCAAGACCGCCAGCAAGCTGGCCGAACGGCTCCAGCAAGGGGCTTGTCTTTAATCGAGGTTGGGTATTAAAAGGGATAATGAATGAAAGCAAAATCTTTTTTAAAAGAAAGTTTAACAAAACAAAAGGCCTATCAGGTACTTCCTGAGCCTGATTTAATTAAGCTTAATCAAAATGAGCTACCTTACCCTTGGCCCAAGGCTATGCGTCAAGCTTTAGCTAAGCATTTGTCTTCTTTAGAGCTCAATCGTTATCCTTTGACTGAAGCGATCAACTTACAAAAAGCTCTCGCTAAAAAATTAAAATTAAAGCCCGAGCAGATCTTAGTGGCTACGGGTTCTAATATGATCTTGCAGGTTTTAGTCTTGGCTTTAAAACATAAAACTCCGGTGATGGGAGTGCGTCCTAGTTTTGCTCTTTATGATTTAATCCCAAAGACCTTTGCTTATCCTTTTGTAGAAGTGCCTTTAAGGCAAAGTGATTTTTCTTTAGATGAGGAAAAATTTTTAAAAAAGGTAAAAGAGAAAAAGCCTGGTTTGATTTTTTTAGCTAATCCCAATGCACCTACGGGAGGGCTTTATCGACAAACTTTTCTTAAAAAACTTTTAAAACTAGCGCCAGGCTTGGTGCTTTTGGATGAAGCTTATTACGAATTTAGCGGAGTGACTTGGATTAAAGAGCTCAAAAAACATCCCAATCTTTTAATTAGCCGTACCTTTAGTAAGGCCTATGGCCTGGGAGGGGTACGTTTAGGTTATTTAGTGGGAGAAGCTAGTTTGATGACCGAAATTAAAAAAGCCTATGTGCCTTTTAATGTAGGCGTTTTAAGTGAGCAGGCAGGTTTGTTTGCCTTAAAAGAGGAGAAGTTTTTTAAAACTAAGCTTAAAGAAATTTTGACACAAAGAGAAAAGCTTTATCAGGAGATGAAAAAAATAAAAAGCCTGGAAGTTTTTCCCAGTCAGGCTAATTTTATTTTGTTTAGGTTAAAAAATCCTCAAGCTTGTTTTGAATTTTTAAAAAGAAAAGGTCTTTTAATCCGCAATGTTTCTTCCCAGGCTGGGCTTGCTGGCTGTCTAAGAGTCAGTGTTGGAAGGCCCAAGGAAAACCAACAATTTTTAAATGCTTTAAATCAATTTGCTTAGTCCTTTTATTTAATTTTCTATAAGTCTATTAAGGCAAAAAATTAATCTATAGCTTAAGTAGTTTTTTTTTGTGAATTTAACTTTATCTATTTATTCATCCTTAAAAAAATTATTGACATTAATGACTTTTGTAGACTTTAAGCGAGACTCTCTTAAGCCCAAATCCTTTTGGACTTTACCGGTGCGGTGGAAAAGCTTTGAAGATCTCCCCCTTTTAAGGAGTATATTGTGAAGCATTTTCGCCTAGTATTGTCTGTCTTATTTCCTTTTATTTTATTTTTATCCTTTAATCACTGTGGTGGAGAAAATTCTCCTGTGGTGGAGACTTCTGAAACTCCTGAGCCTTCTGTTTCCTATGTGCTTTATGGGATAGAGTCGGTGAGCTTAGGTTCTAAGAGTAAGATAGGTTTAGGGTCTGTGTTTTCTCAAGGATCTTTAAGTCTAGATCAAGAGGCGCAAGTTTTGGGCAATGTTTTAGTGGGTGGGGATGTAAGTTTAAATAATCTTTCTCATCTGCAAGGTAATTTAAGTTTAGGCGGTCAGTTGCAAAATGCTGGGGGGTTGATCCAGGGTCAGGTATTTAATGAGTCTGTCAACTTGCCAGAGGTTTTGGCGCCGGTTTTTGATTTGCCAGCTTGTTGGGTGGAAAATAGTTCGGAGACGGTAAACAATCAGGGAGAGCCTTGTCAGGAGGGGATTCGCTTAGCTTCGGGACAAGCTTTAAGTCTAGCAGCAGGGACTTATGATTTTATTTATTTAGAATCTGGAGCTCGTTTGAATTTGACAGGAGGGGATTATGAAGTGGGGCAGGTTTATTTATCTCAGGGTGCTGCCTTGCTTTATGAAAGCCCCACTCGTCTTTGGGTTAAGGACGCTTTTGCTAGCGAGGCGCAAGTTTTAATTGAGGCAAGTCCTTCTAGCCTAGCTTATGGGGATTTAGAAATTATCGGTAACTTTTCTCAGTTGCGATTGGGAGAAGAATCTTATGCCAAGGCCAAGTTTTATTTAGACCAGGGATCCTTAACTCTAGGGAGGGCTTCCACGGTGGTTGGTAGTGTCCTGGCAAGAGAGATTTTTTTAGAAGAAGAAGCAATCTTAAGTTTGGGTGAAGAATGCGCCGAAGACCGTAGCTGCGTTTTTCCTCCTAATCCAGGGATTATCATTAGCCCTCCGCCCGAGCCCGAATGTGTGGAGGAAGTTTGCGACGGTCAAGATAATGATTGTGATGAGGCCATTGATGAAGATTTAGAGTTTTGTGAAAACGGCCAATCCACTTTACCGCCAGATCCTTTGCAAGTGGCTTCTAGTGTTACTCCGACAGCATCCACCACCCCCTATGCGGCCACAGAGTTTTTATATACTGGGGAAAATCCTATCCAGACTGGTGTGGCTTTGGGGACTATTGAAGAAAAACGTGCGGCTGTTATTCGTGGTCAGGTCTTAAACTTAGCTTCTGAGGCCTTGCCCGGGGTGACAGTCCATATCCAAGGTCATCCTGAATATGGTCAGACGCTGACTCGCATGGATGGTTGGTTTGATATGGTGGTCAATAGCGGTGATGTTTTGACCGTGCTTTATGAGCGAGAGGGATATTTGTCTTCCCAGCGGCGGGTGCCATTGCCTTGGCAAGATTATGTAGTGATGGAAGAGGTGGTACTTTTAGAAATAGATCCTCAAGTGAGTGTGGTGGATTTGGCTTCTCCAGAAATCGAAGTCGCTCAAGGGAGTCCTCAGACCGATGCGGATGGCACCAGGCAGGCCACGGTTTTGTTTGAGCCTGGCACGGTGGCACAAGCGGTTTTGCCTGATGGTAGTACTCAAGATTTAAGTAACTTAACGATTCGCATTACGGAAGCCACGGTAGGAGAAAATGGCCCTAAGGCCATGCCAGCTATTTTGCCGTCTTCTAGTGCTTATACCTATGCGGTCAATTTAAGAGTGGAAGAAGCCGAAGCTTTGGGTGCAGATCATGTGACCTTTAGTCAACCGGTGCCTTTTTACGTGGATAATTTTTTAAATTTTGCTGTGGGATTAAAAGTGCCTTTAGGGGTTTTGGATCCCAACCGTTTGGAGGAAGAACCTTGTAGTCCAGACAACTGGGTAGGTGAGCCTGATGGTAGGATTATCCAAGTACTTTCCGAGACGAATGGTATGGCGGATTTGGATTTAACCGGTGATGGTTTTATTAATGGAGCATCGGATCTGGACGAACTCAATATTGATGATGC
>JAGRNM010000133.1 GCA_020440745.1 Deltaproteobacteria bacterium | reverse complement strand
TCAGCTGCTCTACCAACTGAGCTACGTCGGCAAGCTTAAAAGCACACCAGCTCTCCAAGCCTTCCAAAAGGCTTTACTCAATCACAAATTAATTTTTAAAAAATCTCAAAGATCCAAAAAGTTAAAAGGGCCCTTCAAAGTCTTGAAGAAAGACCCTTCCGCAAAAATTCAATCATAGCTAATCTAAGCTACCGAAATTAAAAAATTTTATTAATTTAACAATGCTAAAAGATCAAAATCCTTTAATTTTAAGGCCCGCAGGGTATAGTCGCCGTCCCATGGACTGTCAAGGAAAAGCCTTTTAAAAATCTAAAAAAATTAAAGACAGAACATTCTCTTTCTGGATTCTGCAATCCAAAGCTATTCCTTCGTTCAATGATTACGTACAAAAAAATGCCTGAACTAAAATTAAGTGCGCTGTTGATACCTAGCCAAGAGGTAGAGACAAGCCGAAGCCGCCGTAGAAACATTAAGGCTGGTTACCTGTCCTTTCATGGGTAAATGAACTAAAAAATCGCAAGTTTCCTTAGTCAGACGCCTTAAGCCTTCTCCTTCTGATCCCATAACCAAAACAGTCCTAGTAGGCCATTCAAAGTCTAAAACCGAAGTACTTGCTGAAGCCTCGGTTCCCACCAGCCAATAGTTTAATTTTTGGAGCTTTTTTAAAGCTTCGACCAAATTAGGAACTAAGGTCACCGGCAGGTGTTCGACGGCTCCTGCTGAAGCCTTGGACACAGAAGGCTGAACGAGACAGGAATGTCTTTTGGGCAAAATCACTCCACGAACCCCGGTTGCCTCGGCCACCCTCATTAAAGAACCTAAGTTTTGAGGATCCTGAATCTGATCTAAAGCTAAGAGTGTGGAACTACCCTCTTCCGACAAATGTTTAAAGAAATCCTCAACATAAGGATAGGGAGATAAGTCGGCGGCCCATCCTTGATGGGTCTGATCTTTAAATCTTTGCTTAAACCAATCGGAGCTAACTCTCACAACAGGAATTTGCTGAGATTGTAAAGCCTCCCACAGGGCTAAATTTTCTGGATCTAATACGCGACTCTCTCTCAAATAAACTCTTAAAAACTTTCTTCTACCTGCTTTTAAAGCCTCTAGAAGAGGTAAACGGCCATACAGAAGCTCACTTTTATCTGTTTTTTTCATTTTATTGACTTGAATATTAGCTGACAAAGTAGTGTGAAGTGTTTAAGGTCTTGCTCTTTTTAAACCATGAAGCTTAAGTTTAGATTTTTAAACTAAATAAATATTCATTAAATAAACATTCATTAAAGTACTAAGCCATGACACAAACAAATTCCAAGCCCAAACTTTTTCAGTATGCTGTTTGTCCTTTTTGCTGCAAGGTTAAAGCAACCCTTCGTTATAAGGGGATAGACTACGAAACTATAGAAGTCCATCCTCTTAATAAAAAGGAAATCTCCTTTTCTAAAGACTATAGAAAAGTCCCTATCTTAGTTGACCAAGACGGCACTCAAATCAACGACAGCACACCCATTATGCGTTATTTGGACCAACATTATAATGGTCGCCAAGTTTTTGAACAATCTGGAGAAGCCCAACAGGAAGAAGACCAATGGATTGATTGGTCAGACAAAGTCTTAGTCCGAGCTTTACCACCTTTGATTTATCGCAGTATTCCGGAAGCCTTGGAAGCCTTTGACTATATTACTCAAGAAGGTAAGTTTAGCTGGATCCAACAAAGATTAGTCAAATACTCAGGAGCCCTGGTAATGAAAATGGTCGCCAAAAAAACGGCCAAAGAACAAGGCATTACCGACGCCGAAAACCACCTCAAAAAATGCCTAAGCGACTGGGAAAGTGCTTTGGGTGAAAGAAAATTTCTTGGAAAAGACAAACCCAATGGTGCGGACCTAGCCATCTACGGCGTTTTAAATAGCGTAGAAAACTTAAGCGCCTTTAAGTGGGTCAAGAGTAATCCCAAGTTAAAACAATGGTACGAAGATCTTGCCCAGCAGCTTCATTAAACTTAATTAAATAAATATTCTAAATCTTCTACAGTAAGTTTTTTACCCAAACCGCTGTCTTTGGAGAGAATCCCCTCCGCCAGTCCCCGTTTACGCTCTTGGAGTTTAAGAATTTTTTCTTCCACAGTGTCTTTAGTGATTAGTTTATAAGAAAAGACGTGCTTCTTTTGGCCAATACGATGCACTCGGTCTGTTGCTTGATCTTGCACTGCAGGATTCCACCAAGGGTCATAGTGAATAACATAGTCAGCACCTGTTAAATTAAGACCCGTACCACCTGCTTTAAGAGAAACTAAAAAGACAGGAATATTTTCGTTTTCGTTAAAGTTTTTTACCTTTTGATCACGACGTCTTGTACGACCATCTAGATATTCGTAAGTAATCTTCTTCTCGTCTAGCCAATTTCTTAATAAAGACAACATCTCCACAAATTGACTAAAAACTAAAACCCGGTGTCCTTCTTCAATAACTTCTAAAAGCAAGTCTTGAAAAGCCTCCATCTTACCACTTTTGGCTTCGCGTTTTTTAAAAGTAGGTCCTAAGAGTTCCGGATGACAGCATACTTGACGCAGCCTTAAAAGAGCCGTCAAAATACTTACCTGCGAACGATCAATGCCGCGTTTTTCTACTTCGTTTAAAACTTGCTTACGACAAACGCTCAAAACTTCTTGATAAAGTTTCTGTTGCTCGGTCGTCATTTCTACTAAGTTAGTGATCTCGGTCTTAGGAGGTAATTCTTTGGCCACATCTTGCTTAAGACGTCTTAATATAAAGGGATAAATACGCTTCTTAAGACGCTCTAAGTGACTTAAGCTTTGATGACCTTCAATGGGCTGCTGGTATTTGCGTTTAAAGTGAGGATAAGAACCCAAAAAACCTGGCATTAAAAAATCAAAAATACTCCATAGTTCGCTTAAGTGGTTTTCCATAGGAGTGCCGCTTAAGGCCCAACGATGCTCAGCTTTTAATTGCTTAACCATCATCGCTGTTTTACTGCGGTAGTTTTTAATATTTTGAGCCTCGTCTAAGACGACAGTTCTCCAATTTACACCAGTCAACAAGTCCACATCACGACGAAAAATAGCGTAGCTGCTTAAAATCAAATCGTATCCCTTTAAATCTTCTAGATCCTTACCACGACCTGCTCCTGTGTGGACTAAGACTTTTAAATCAGGAGCAAATTTTTCAGCTTCAGCTGCCCAGTTAAAAACCACACTTGTTGGAGCTAAGACTAAGTTAGGTGTCGAACCTCGCTCTTGTTGATCTTTTAATAAATAACTTAAAGCCTGAATCGTCTTACCTAAACCCATGTCATCAGCCAAAATACCATGAAAGGCATGAGCAGCTAAAAAACGCATCCAAGAAAAACCATGATGTTGATAATCACGAAGTGTATTGGTCAAAGAAGGAGGAAGCTCTTCTTCTGGCACCTGAGAACCAGCTGCAATAGAACGCATCATCCTGCCAATCTCTTGGTTATTTTCCCAGTCAATGGCAAAACTAGCTTCTAAATAAGCCCCGTGATAGCGAGAAACTTTAACCTTACCATCAGCTCCAATTTCAGCATCTAACTCAGCAAATTTTTCTTCTAAAGCTTGAAAAGACTGAGTGTCGATTTTAGCAAAACCCTGACCTTCTAATTGAATATATTTTTCTCCTTTAGCGATCAAAGCTTGGACGGTTTCGTAAGGTACTTCTACCCCACCTACTTCAAAGCTTAAGTCTAACTCTAGCCAATCCATCGAAGTAGCCTTAGCTTTGGCCTTGAGAGAGTCCTCCCCCAAAGTACCTAAAAGTTGATAACGCTTTAAATCTTCCTGACCTAAAATTTGACCTTCCACTCCTAGCTCTAAGATACCCTGACTGATAAAATCAAAAGCCGTTGGCCCCCCTGTTTCAAAACTTGTAGGTCCTACACGTTGAAAACCCTGCTCACTAAACTCGGCTAATAACTTGCGTTCATAAGCCAAATCACGACGGATTAACTGCTTAACTCCCTCTACCTCTACTTCGGCCATCGCTTCCTCTTGACTCATATGGGCTGGTAGGATGTGCTGACCATAACGAAACTTAAGTTCTAAAAAGAGCTTATCACTCGCCTCGTCCTCACTAATTTCATAAAGAGCCTCGGCCTTTTCCTGGATCACTTCAGGCATGGCAAAGTCTTTGGGAAGCTCCATACCTTTTTTCTCACTTAAAAGTGGCAGGTAATCTTGAATAAAATCCGCTGCCTCTTCTCCCTTAAGCTCTAAAAGCCCCATTGGATTAAAGTCTTCTAAAAGACTAGCAAGAGCTTGGTTTTTGACTTCAAAGACCTTAGCTCCCATCCAAGCCCAAACCCGTCTCCCTCCAAAAAGCCTAGCTTGTTCAAAGTTATAGATCTCTCCGGTCTCTCCGTCTTGAAAACGAGCGCTTAGGCGAATTAAACTGGGGCTCTGATCCATTAAATTAATCAAAGGATAAAGCCCATGCTCGCTAAAGATGACCGTCTCTTCACTACCTTCTAAAATGACCGAAGGAAAACGAGCTAACTTAGGAATAAAAAAGCCAACGTGTTTTTTAGGAATCCAAAAATAGCCTTCACTGGCATAAAGCTTAGCAAAACGAAGTAGATTCTGAGCCAAACGACGATGACCTGGGGCCAAATCACTGTGAGGCAGACCGTGCTGATCAAGTCCTAAAGCGTGGATGCCATATTGCTCAAAACGGGTAATCAGCTTATCTCCCTGATAAACCCAAAGTCGCATACCTTCTTGCTTAGGGTGAAAAGCTACCTGATAGTCAAAATGGATAAAATCCCCCTCAGGTTCAGAGGCTTCCACGGCTTTAGACAGTTTTTTAAATAAATCGGG
>JAGRNM010000132.1 GCA_020440745.1 Deltaproteobacteria bacterium | reverse complement strand
ACTTGATGGATTTGAAAGCCTTTTTTTTCTAAATCCTTAGGAGGAATCAAAAAATCCTCCTCTTGGCTACGGACTCCTACAGTCACCACCTTAGTATGTTCTAACAAAAGTAAAGTGTCTTTGATTGTGCCTTTTGAGCGCTCTTCTCTTAGTTGGTTCTGAATCTGAAAAGTGGTTTGATAGTCTTGAAGCCCTAGATTTTTAATGTCGATTAACATAAAAATTTGCTACCAAATCACTTCTTCTACAGGATTGGTATGACCCTTCCATTCCATTAAAACCCCATGGGGAATTTCGTTTTTGTCATACTCAATATAAACAAAAGTCAGCCTTAAGCTCCTGCCTAAAGATCCCACGTCCAAAGAAATTCTTTCATTCCAAGTACCCGAATTAAAGTAGTCCTTACCCTTGCCATAATTATGATGCAGGTGTTGGTGAGTATGGCCAAAAACAACAATATTAGTATTGGGATCTTCTTCTAAGATCTTTCTAGCCTCTCGATGAAGTTTAGGATGCACCGTGGTTTCTTTTAAAATTTGCAATAGATGCTTCCAACTAAATTGATGGGCAGGATTTTTGACAAAAACAAAAGCAAGAAACCAAGTCACTAATTTAAAAGTCCATTTTAAAGCAAAAAGTGTATCATGAATAAGAGCCCAGCGCAGATACAGACGAAAAGGATAAACCTTATCCACATAGGGTCTATATTTTTTAAGGCGGCTCAAATACTGGATGACTACAAAGGAACCAAAGGGAAGATTAATAATAGGTTCTTTAAGACCTTCGGTTAAAAAATAATTTTCTTTATCATAGCGATTATCCGCTAAATGTTGATTGCCGTGTTCAACATGAATCCTTTCTTTTTTATAGACCTCCATCTCAAAATAAACTTCTCCTTTTAAATGCTCTTTAACTTGCCTTTGCACTGCCGGCCAAAGCAGCCCAGGGTCGTGGTTGCCTAAAATAAAGGTGATCTTATGTCCGTGGACTTGAGAAAATTCGGAAAGCTTAGCAAAGATATAAGGGTGTCCTTCCAAAATTTTTTTCATTTTATAGAGACTATTGTCTTGAGTAATAAAAGTAGTGAAGCTTTCTTTATAGTCAATCTGAAGAAGATTAAAAAAATCTCCATTAATAATTAACTCTACTTGGGCTTTTTTATAATCCCCACTCATATAATAATTAAGAAAGTCGATGAGTTGTTTCTCGCTGGTAAAGTCTTCCAAAAGATTACGACCACCATCGGGCAAGCGAGCGCCTTTTCCCAAATGAAAATCGCTAATGACTAATTTAATTTTTCTTTGTCCAAATAAAGCCATGTTTTATTTTTTGTTTTTTCGACAAATCTGAAAACCTTGGTAAGTATAGTGAGAGGTGCTAACCACTAAACTAATTAATAGAGCATAAATAAAAAACTGAATGGCTATTTCTAAGTAAGCTGTCCAAAGCTTCATGCTATCACCCTGGCTTTTTAAAAAGCCTTCTAAAAACAAACTAAAAATTAAACTGAGCTCTAAAAAGGTGTTTAATTTTCCCCACACACTAGGTTTAATTTTAAAGGAAAACTTGGAGTATTTTAAATAACAAAATCCACTGGTTAAATAGATGTCTCTGGCAATGCCAGCTAAAGCTAGCCACCAAGGCAAGGCCCCCGTATAAGCCAGGCATAAGAAACTAACTAACATCAAAAATTTATCAGCAGCAGGATCTAAGATGGCACCAAAGGGAGTTTTCTTCTCAAACATCCTAGCAATTGTGCCATCTAAAAAGTCGCTTAAGCCCGCTACTAAAAAGAAAAGTAAGGCAAAGTCATATTCTCCTCTTAGATAAAAACCTGCAAAGACAGGGATGAGTAAAATACGTAAGATAGTCAAAGTATTAGGAAGATTAAGCACCATAGAATTCATTTAAGCTAAGTGTCTAAAAATGATAAGTAAAAAGCTATCAATTAATCAAATTAATCAAATTAATCAAAAGTTATAAGCTTTTTACTTTAATAGAAGACTGATTTCTTAATTTAGCCTCATTCATCGCGCTTAAATAGACTTTAAGATGAATACCGTCTTCTCTATCTTTTCTGGACTGAACATCGCCTACCCGATAAATCCAAGAGATTTCACCGCTTTTTTCAAAGGGAAGCTGTACCTTATAGAGTTTCATGTTTTCGTTAAGTTTTTCTTCTAAGGCCTGCAGGAGTTTTTCTAAACCAATGCCTTGACGAGCACTGATCCAAAGGCCTTCTTGATCTCTAGCCGAAGGATTGAGTAGATCGACTTTATTAAAAACTTCTAAACGAGGCTTGTTAGACAGCCCGAGTTCTTCTAAGACTTTTTCTACTACTTCTTTTTGCTGCCTTAGCCTTGGATTGGCGCCGTCCATCACATGCAAGATTAAGTCGGCTGCTCTTATTTCTTCAAAAGTAGCTTTAAAGGCCTCTACTAAACTATGGGGAAGTCGACGAATAAAACCGACTGTGTCACTTAGTAAGATCTCTCGCCCGCTGGGGAGTTTTAGACGTTTGACCTTGGGATCTAAGGTAGCAAAGAGCTTATCCTCTGCTAATACTCCGGCATCGGTTAAGGCATTTAATAAAGAAGACTTGCCAGCATTGGTGTAACCTACCATGGCCACCGTCGGCAAGGGTACGCCCTCTCTTTTATGACGGTGAATTTTTCTAGATTTTTCTACTTCTTTTAGGGCTTGGCGAATACGATTGATGCGCTCTCTGGCCCGACGACGATCAACTTCTAATTGGGTTTCTCCTGGCCCCCTGGTTCCAATACCACCACCCAATTTACCAAAGTGGCCCCACCGTCCCACCATGCGCGGCATTAAATAAAGGTATTGAGCCAATTCTACTTGGAGTTTTCCTTCTCGACTTTTGGCATGCTGAGCAAAGATGTCCAAAATCAAACCAGGTCTATCAATGACCTTGCACTCCCAAGTTTCTTCTAAATTTTTACTTTGCCTTGGACTAAGCTCTGTATCCACAATGACCGTATCAACAGGATTGTTTTTAAGAGTTTCAGCAATTTCTTTGACCTTGCCAGAGCCTAAAAAAGTAGAGGGTTCTTGTTTTTTAATTTCTTGAAAACTAGTACCCATGACTTTGGCGCCGGCGGTATAAACTAGACTTTCCAACTCAAAAAAACTCTCCCAAGCTTCTTCAGAGCTTTCTTTTTGATGACGAATACCTACAAGATGAACGGATTCTAGTTTGTTTTTTGGCTCCAAATTGTCTCCTTTAGGCTTACATTAATACTAAAGAATGCTGTCCCAGTAAGGCCTCCACTTCTTGAATAAAGGCTTCATTTAAGTCCACTTGTAAATCAATAGGCAATTTTAAGACGGCTTTTTCTTTTTTGGCTTCAATTAAATGTAAATAAATGGGCAAGGTCCCAGCGTGGCGTTCGACTAGTTCCTTAAGCTGATTAAGGGCTCCTTCACTTAATAAAGATTTTTCAGCCCTTAAATGAATCGAACGAGTTTTAAGCTTTTTAAGATCTTCTAGCCTTAAAACTTCCTCGCCTAGCACCTTGACTACTCCGTCTTCACTGACTTCGGCCTGCCCTTTAAAGTATAAGGGTTCTTCCGCTAAAAGCAAGGCTTCTATTTTTTCAAAAAGCTCATTGAAGATCACTACCTCTGTATTGCCTTGTAAATCTTCTAAGTTAATAAAAGCCATGCGCTTGCCCCTTTTGGTACGAATCTCTTTAAGACTACTGACAACCCCACAGAGGCTTACTTCCTGTTTTTGACCAAGGGTTTTTAGACTCGCCGAGTCATGGGTAGCTAGACCTTTAATCTGTGCTTGATAGGGTTTTAGAGGATGACCGCTGATATAAAAACCCAAGACCTCTTTTTCGTATTTTAATTTTTCGCTTTCACTCATGGGACTTATTGAAGAGAGCTTTGGCTCGGCTTCTTCCCGACTAAGGAGTTCAAACATACTGCGTTGGCCTAAGGCTACTTCCTTACGACGGCTGCTTCCCCAACGAAGGGCCTCATCCAAGCTATCTAATAAACTAGCTCGGTTTGAATAAATAGAATCTAAAGCACCACATTTAATTAAAGATTCGATGACTTTTTTGTTTACCCTTCTAAGATCCACTCTTTCACAAAATTCAAAGAAGGTCTTAAAAGGACCGCTTTTTTTTCTTTCTTCAATAATAGCTGTAATAGCCGCCTCTCCGACTCCTTTGACCCCGGCTAGTCCAAAACGGATTCGTCCTTTAGGAGTTACACTAAAATAGCGGAAGCTTTCGTTAAGATCAGGAGGTAAGACTTCTAAGCCGTGTTCTCGACAATCTTGAATATAGATTAGGATTTTGTCCGTATTACCCATTTCGTGGGTAAGAAGACTGGCCATATATTCAACAGTATAATGGGTTTTGAGATAGGCCGTATAATAGCTTACTAAGGCATAGGCAGCAGAGTGGGATTTATTAAATCCATACTCAGCAAACTTGGCCATAAGATCAAAGATTTTTTTAGCTTTGGCTTCTGGAATTTTATTTTCTCTAGCACCTTGAAGAAATTTTTCTTTTTGACGAGCCATTTCTTCAGGTTTCTTTTTACCCATAGCACGTCGCAAAAGATCGGCATCTCCTAAGGTAAAGTTAGCAAGTACGCTGGCAATCTGCATGACCTGTTCTTGGTAAACAATAACTCCATAAGTGGGTTTTAAGATAGGCGCTAGGCTCTCTAGCTCGTAGACAATTTCCCTTCTACCATGACGACGCTCAATAAAGTCTTCCACCATGCCCGAGCCCAAAGGTCCAGGACGATAGATCGCTAATAAGGCGATAATATCCTCAAAAGTGCTAGGCTTGAGCTTAGTCATAAAATCCTGGAAGCCGCTACTTTCTACCTGAAAT
>JAGRNM010000131.1 GCA_020440745.1 Deltaproteobacteria bacterium | reverse complement strand
TCCACCCCCTGGTACTTTTACTGGCTTAGTAATAATTTCAGCACCCGCAATTTTAGAACCCTCTCTAAAAGCAAAGGTACCCATACCGGGGATAGGCAAAGGCGTGTCGTCAAACTCTATTTTAAGATTCCAACTAGCTAGACGATGACCGGGTGTTTTATTAAATTTTTCTAAATTACCCCGCTGTTGACTGCCACTATAGTCGGTAAATTCTCCTAAGCTCTCTTCTGGTGGCAAAGGATTACCAAAGCGATCCTGGGTATTAGAAGAATAAGACCAACTAGTCTCAACAAGCTCGGTCAATAAGTCATCGTCAAAAAAAGCACCAAAAGCATCAAACCACTTTTGGGGATCTCTAGGCATGGCTCCTGGGGCTAAACCATATTTTCTAAAAAGCGCTTCAGGAAACACAGAAGCCATGAGGTTCCATGCCCAAAGTTCCGCTCCTTGGGTATTACTTTGGATGGTCGAAGCCCCCGCTAGCATGGTCGAAGAGGCTTCGGGCTTGGGCAGTTCAGGTCGGCCTTGAAGATAGGGCCTAGCCTCCAGTTGAGCTTTAATCTTAGAATCTATCCAAAGACTTCCCTCATCACGACCTTGAGCTTGGGCTTCTTGTCTATCTTTTAATTCGGCTATGGCTTCTTTATGTTTAGCTCTAAGTGTCTTAATCTCTCCCCGACTTGCACCGGACCTTCTGAGTTGGCGAAGTTCTTCTCGTTGTGCCTTTTTCAGTTCTTGAAGCTCTCCTCGATTTTTAGCTGCCTCACTCTTAGGCCTTTCTCTAGTCCTAATATGAAAATAGGGCATAAAGTCTCTACCCCTAGGAGCCACATAATCAGGAGGAGTATAAAAAAAGCCCAAGTCTTGTTTTTCTTCACAAATATTTTGATAAGTTAAAGCCGACCGATTAACCCTTACCCGAGTCACAGGATTGGGATCCTCAAAAGGATCCTTACCTAAGATAATTTCTTCAGGTGCCTCTTGCAGGGTAAAGCCATCAATCAATAAACCCTGTCTACCCGTAAGACTATCCACTTGTTTGTTATGAAAATAAACTCCACCATCTTCGTAGCAGTTGGCGCCTTTAGCCACTACAAGCTTGCCTTTTGCGTTTTTAGCCAAGAGTAAATAAAGACTGGCTGTGGTACCAGGTAGGACCTCTAAATAACCGCCTTGTGCCCCACCCCTTGGCGCAATCTCCATTCTTCTTACTACTGACTGTCCTTCGTAATTACCGGGGATCATGTCACCTACCGGAGAATCATTGCCCACAAGCTCAAGCCTTTTGATAGCACCAAAAATAGCCTTGACTGTGTCTTTTAAATCCTTAGCTTCTGGACTAAGGGCAGTGGCTTCTCCTACGGTGAGCGGTGTAGGACGAGAAGGATATTGAGGCCTAGCGGTAATGGATTGGGCAAGAGCAGGCGAACTAGGTTTAGGCGCCTCTGGAGTCGCACTGATAACAGCCTTTCCCTCAGAACTAGCAGGAGAAGGCGAGGGCTTGGGCTTATTAGAAGCTTGATCCGCTTCTGCTTGCGGAGCAAGCGCACCCTCTAAGGTTAATAAAAGTTGGGGGAAATTTAAACTCATGGACTAGACTCCGAACCTGTTTGGCTTCCTATGGTAGTGATACTTGGGGCAGAAGAGACTTCTGATGGTACTGGTTCTTGCTTATTAGCATCTCCTTGTTGTTTTGTGGCGGCAGCTCGTGCTTCTGCTTCTTTTGCCTTCTTTGCCTCTTTTTCTTCATACCAATTGATAAAATCTTTATTATAAGTCTTGGAAGTGGGGTCGGGGTTGCTAGGGTCGGTCCATACCTTATAAAGGAGATAATCTATACCAGGGGCTGGGGTTGGGACGATTCCCTCTGCTGCTTGCTGCCTTTGATCGGCTAAATATAAAGCAAGATACTCCTCTTCTCTAAAAGCTCCCTGCTTAGCATCCAAGGTTACTTGAATACTCCTACCACCCTCTGTATCCAAATGCACAAGTTCTACAGGGCTACCTCTAAAAGAAACTGGTAATTCCAAATTGTAGATTTCAAAAAGACCAGTGGGATCAATATAGGCTTCTAAAATATTTCTGCCTTCATAATAACCACAAAAGCCTGCTTCATTAATCAACTCTGGAGGACAATCAGGAACTTCTTGCCAATAAAAACCTTCTAGGCCTTCCCAACTTAAGTCATGAAGCCCCTTGCCGATTTGGTTTTTTCTTACTTGAGCTGCTACAATAGCATTACCGTGTTGGTCTTGAGTGATTTCAGGATTGGTAGTCTCTGGATAGGCCCGCACATTAAAAAACTTAAAACCGGTAGTGACTTCCTTTAAAAAACCATTGTCAAAAACTAAAAATAATTTTCCATTAGTCTTAGCCCGACCTTCCAGACCAAAGGAGACAGCTTCCTTGGCTCCAGGATTTTTTTTCAAGTATTCAGCCTGGTCCTCTTTTACTTTATCAAACAAGTAACCGGTATGAAACTTAAGGTCTAAGTCTCCTTGCACACCCACTCTTCTTGTAAAACCTCGAGTAGCCCTCGCCAAATTAAGTCCAAAAATTTTACTTTCCTGATGGATGCCAACGGGTCCCTGCAGCAAGCCCGAATCCGAATTGCCTTTTGTATTGGCAATCAAACTAAGTTGAGAACTAGTCACCCAGCCGTGTTTGTCCACAAAAGAGCCGTCCTCACCTCGATTAACCACTACTGCAACACCTGCATCGTGAAAACTAAGGTCTAAGCCAGGTACTTTTAAGGTTCCTGTACCTAGTCTTAAAGAAGCTTGAGTAGAGCTTAAGGAGGCCTCCGCATTAATATCTTTTACAAGTGCGATATCACCAAGCCTTAACTGACCTAAGCTGAGTTCATCTATATCCACTAAACTATCTGGATAAATACCCACTCCAAAACCAAGAGATTCTGCCTGAATCTCTTGCCCTTGGTACACCGTAGTCAAACTGCCCACTTGCCAATTAGCCAAACGGATAATTCCACGGTCTGACTCAGACTGTATATTAGTACCCACCTCAAATTCTCCACTAACTTCCCCTACCTTGACCTCTTGACCCTTGACTACAGCCTTAAGACTGTCTGTTTTTACAAAAATTTTACTAGTGTCATAAGCCTGACCATCGGGAGAAACAGTGCTTAACTTAAGCATACTAGTGACAAGTGTATTCTCTCCAAACTTAGCTTTTATTCCCCTGGTGACTAATTCAAAACCTAAACTTCCATCTTCTTGAGGAAGCACGATTAATTTAGAATCCCCTATCTCTAGAGCCTGATCCCCACGAAAGCCCTTTAGATTTTTTAGACTAATCGAAGATTTTTCCCAATCGATAGCTCCGCTTGAGTCAAAAGCCAAATCCACCTCGGCTCTACCACTAAGCCTTAATCCTAAAGGAGCTATGTCTAAGCCTTGAAAGTCTACTGAACCACGCACTCTAGGTCTAGACTTAAGAGAACTTAATTGTTTCCCTAAAGGAACCGTATCTCCATTAAAAAGAAGACTAAGCCCAGCTCCAACAAAGTTATTATAAAGCGTACTAAAACTATGATCGGGCCAAAAGGCAGTCAAATCCATCTCAGCACTTGCTAAAGAGATCATGCCCAATTGAGCACTGTCTAGTTTTACTGACTTTAAGGAAGCCTTGACTTGATAGCTCTTACCATCATCTCCCTGATTAATTTTACCTCTAGCCTTTACTTGTCCTTCAAACTTATCTACTCCACCCACCTTCATTTCAACCCAGGGTAGTTCAAAAAAACCATTGCCTTTAGGATCTTGTTTAAAGACTATCGCCTCACTTCCACTAAGCCTAAGATCATTTAGGGAGGGGAAATCAAAACCCAAAGCAGATAAATTTAAGTGAGAAATATCAAAGACAAACTCAGGATTTGGATTTTCTGAAGTCGCCGGCTCTCTAGGTATTAAAGTAAGCGTACTTGTTTGGTCACCTCGCCTCTCAATGACGATGTAAAAACTATTTTCTTCTCCAAATTGAATAGCATGTTCATACCGAGAACCCTTTAGGGAGGGGGCAAGACTCCCCGAGTCAAGAGTAATGATTGCACTCTCTAAAACATCCGAAGAACCAGAAGACGAAGAATCAAAGGCACCTGCATGATCGAGGAGCTCAACAAACTCATCGACAGAAAAAGTGTTAGGAATCCTGCAGACTCCTCCCTCCTCCGTACCAAGCAAGGAACAAAGACTTTCATAATGCTGATCTCCCGGACTAAAAACTGTGACTTCCAAGCTTCCGTCTTCCTGATACTCGGTAAAAACCAGCTCGTCTTGGTCATTAATAACAATTTCCAAGCCCACGCCCGACTGCCATTGACCACTGGGAGAAACATAAGTTTGGCCTCGACCACTAAAACCGTAAAAACCTAGCTCTAAGTCGGCGTTAAGCACTCTAAGCCCTTCCACTCCCACCCCAGCAGTCTTAGAACCGTCCACCGCGCTAAGTTTTAATACCTGGGCGTTGTTTCTATAAAATTCAAACTCGCTATCAGCCCCTACATTGCCGGTAATATAGTCCAACCAAGTGTCACGAGCTTCAGGAGCATAATAAGCAGGGGTCAATCTTGTCACCACAGTGACACTAGCAGGGACTCCGGAACCACTCGCATAGCCATCTCTAGCTATCAAACTTGCTACCCGACGCTGCTGAGAGAAGCCGGAAGACCTTTGGTAATCTTCCAAAGAAGGAAGCTCTCCCAAATGAGTCACTACTTGTTCAGAAGTGTTGCCCCCATGGGGAGCAAAGCTACCTGCTTCTCCAGCGGTAGAAGAAAACGAGGACAAATCTGCCTCACTTGTTGAATTTTGAATACCTTTAGCAGCCATAGAATTTAATGAAAAAAACTTAAGTTAA
>JAGRNM010000130.1 GCA_020440745.1 Deltaproteobacteria bacterium | reverse complement strand
GTACACTTGGCCAGCCATGCTCTGAAAAGGGGTTATCAGGCTAGTATTTATACTTATAATCTTCAGCTTTTTGATCCTAGCTGGTTTCAGGGAAAAAACATTTCTATTAAAGAAAAATTAAAATTACAGCGACAGTATAAAAAGGGGGCCAAGCTTAAGCTGGCTTCCAAGGCTTATGAAGAATTTTTAAATTTGGGCGGAGAGCTTTTATTTGAGACCTTAAATGCCAATTTGATTCGTTCTTTTTTAAAGAAATCTACGCCTATTATTACCGGTCTTAGTGCTACTTATCTTTACGATGCTCTGCGAGAGATACCTGAGACCAACCAAGAGGATGACTTACAAGGTTTGCCTGTTGGTCATTTTGTAGTGATTTGTGGTTATGAACCCAGAAAAAAAAGAGTGATTATTGCCGATCCTTATTCCAGTCAACTGTCCAAAGGACAAAAGTATAAGGTTTCTTTTGATCGTTTAGTGGGCGCTATTTTCTTAGGTATTCTTACTTATGACGCCAACTTATTGGTGATCGAACCTAGAAAGGAAAAAAGGCAGTGAACATCTATTTGGTTACTTCTAATCCTAAGGACTGGAAAGAAGTCTTGCCTGACGTTCAAGTGATTTCAGCCAGAGATTATTTAACCAATCCGGATTATAATAACTCCAATAAGGTTAGAGTCTTTAATTTATCTAAGTCTTATAAATACCAATCGATGGGTTACTATGTCTCTCTTTTAGCTGAGGCAAGAGGTCATAAAGTATTGCCTAGTATCACTACAGTACAGGATGTCAAATCACAGACCTTAGTTAAATTAATTACTAGCGACTTGGATGAATTAATTCAGCAAAGTTTTAGACGGCTTCAATCTAGTGTCTTTGACTTAAGTATTTATTTTGGAAGAAACCTAGCTAAGCAATACGATAACTTAGCCAGACAACTTTTTAATCTTTTTCCTGCTCCCATGCTAAGGGCGCATTTTTTTAGAAAATCAGAAAAAGAACCTTGGGAAATTCGTACTATAGAAGCCATTTCTTTTAATGAGGTGCCTGAGCATCATAAAGAATTTTTTATGGCTCAAGCTGTTGAGTATTTTTCTAGAAGAAGTATTAAGTTTGCTGAAAAAAAACATCCTAAATATGATTTGGCTATCCTTTATAATCCTGCGGATGAGTCCCCACCTTCTAATAAAGCCTTTTTTGATAAGTTTAAAAAAGTCGCCAAACAAAAAAAGATGCGAGTGGATTTAATCAGTAAAGAAGATATGGGGCATTTAGGAGAGTACGACGCACTTTTTATTAGAGAAACCACCAATGTTAATCATTATACCTATCGTCTTGCTAGAAGAGCTCATGCTGACGGTTTGGCGGTGATTGATGATCCTCTTTCGATTTCTCGTTGTAGTAATAAAGTTTATTTGGCTGAGTTATTAAAACGTCATGGCGTGAGTATTCCTAGAACGCTGGTGATTCATTCAGAAAATGTGGGGGAAGTTTCTTCTTATTTAGGAACTCCTTGTATTCTTAAAAAACCTGATGGTGCTTTTTCTTTAGGAGTCACTAAGGTTAGTTCCGAGTCCGAGTTAACAGAAAAAATTAAAGAGTTTTTGCAAAAGTCTGAATTAATTATTGGACAAGAGTTTATTCCCACAGATTTTGATTGGCGCGTGGGTGTCTTGGATGGAGAGCCTCTTTATGCTTGTCGTTATTACATGGCCAAGGGTCATTGGCAAATTTGTGACTGGCAAAAAAGCGGTAAAAGTCGTTTTGGTAAAGTAGAGTCAGTCCCCTTATGGGAAGTGCCTCGTAGTGTTGTGCAGAGTGCGCTTTCGGCAACTCAATTAATTGGTCAAGGTCTTTATGGAGTGGATTTAAAACAAGTGGGTGACCAAGTTTATGTGATCGAAGTCAATGACAATCCTGATTTAGAAGCCGGTTGTGAAGACGCCTCTGTGGGAGAAGAACTTTACGAAAAGTTAATTGATTATTTTATCCGTAAGATTGAACAACGCCGTGGTAATTTAGGGATGCCCTCATGATTTATTCTCTTTTTGAAGTGTATGGTGTTGAGATTGAATATGTCTTAGTTAAAGAAGACTCTTTAGATGTCTTACCTAAAGTAGACCAGCTTTTAGCTAGCCTGGCCCTTAAACCCGCTAGCGATGTTGATTTGTCTGGGGGAGTAGGCCTATCTAACGAATTGGTCCGCCACGTGGTGGAAGTTAAAAATGATCCGCCTTTGTCAAGTTTGACAGAGATTGCTCAAAAAATTTTTTTGGCTTTGTCTTCTATTCAAGAACCATTGAATCAATTACAAGCTTGTCTTTTGCCAACGGGGATGCATCCTTGGATGGATCCGGCTAAAGAGACGCTTTTGTGGCAGGGTGATTATCAGGAAGTTTATCATCAGTATCATCGTCTTTTTAATTGTTATCGCCACGGTTGGGCTAATTTACAAAGCACTCATCTTAATTTGCCTTTTAAGGGAGATAAAGAGTTTTGCCAATTACACACAGCGATCCGTGTTCTTTTGCCTCTTTTGCCAGCCTTAGCAGCAAGTTCTCCTGTGGCGGAAGGAAAGATAACCGACTATCAAGACACGCGACTTCATTATTATGCTTCTAATCAGGCTAAACTGCCTATTTTGTCTGGGGGAATTATTCCAGAAGCTATTGCTTCTGAACAAGAGTATTGGGAAAAAATTTTAGACCCTATTGAAAAGGCTATTCGCCCCTTGGATGCTGAGGAAGTCTTAGAACCAATATTTTTAAATTCCCGCGGTGTGATTGCTCGTTTTGATCGTCACGCTTTGGAGATTAGGCTTTTAGATACTCAAGAGTGTGTGGGTGCCGACTTGGCTTTGGCTTCTTTAGTAGTTTGGGTTTTAAAAAAAATGGTGGAAGAAAAATGGTCTTCCTTTGAGAGTCAATTTTCTTTTTCTCAGGATTTATTAAAGAAACAATTAGCCCAAAGTATTAGTTTGGGAGAACAAGCTCCCATTGTGGATACGGACTATGGTCGGCTTTTTGGTTTTTCTTCTGGGAAAAGACAAGACTTAAAAACTTTATGGCGTTTTTTGTGGCAGCAAAGTGAGGTAGAGGACTTTTTTAGGCCTTTTTTAGAGGCGCGTTTTAAGTATGGTAGCCTCAGTCAGAGAATTTTAAAACATTTAGCGGGAGACTTATCCAAAGATCATTTAAAAAAAGTCTACTCTCAATTAGCTGATTGTCTTAAAAAAAATCAGGTGTATGGCCTATGAGGCAAAAACTGGCTCTTTTATTAAGCTCTGAACACGGTGGTTATCAAATCCCCAAAGCTTTGGAGTCTTTTTTAAAAATTCCTTTGTCTGTATTAAAGTCTCATCGAGGTTTTGATCGGGGAGCTTTGGAGATGGCTTTAGCTTTCTCTAAAAAATTAAAAGTTCCTTTGCAGTTTCAGACTTATAGTCGCTTATTAATTGATAGTAATCGGTCCTTTGATCATCACCATTTGTTTTCAAAATACAGCCAAAAACTTTCTTTGCCTCAGCGCCAGCAAGTCTTTGTAAAATACCATCAAAGTTATTGGGAAAAAAATCGCTCTAGGATCAAAAGCCTTTTAAAAAAATATGACTTTGTTTTGCATCTTAGTGTTCATTCTTTTACTCCAGAATTAAAGGGTATTAGGCGAAAAAATTTTATAGGCTTACTTTATGATCCGGCTTCTTCAGGGGAAAAAAACTTTTGTCTTGTTTGGAAACAAAAATTAAAAACTGAAATCTCTCCTCAAAAGATCAGGATGAATTTTCCTTACTTAGGAAAATCCAACAGCTTAGTCACTAGCTTCAGAAAAGAATTTGGCACCGAGCGCTATTTAGGCATTGAGTTAGAGATGAACCAGGCTCTTTTAAATAAGCCGGTCTATTGGAATTTTTTAAAAAGCTTTTTGCCCCAAAGCCTATCCCAAGCCATAGAGACTTTTAAGCAAGCAGAGTAGACCTTGATCTTTCTTAAAATTGGGCTTAGAGCTTTAAACTTATTATGGCCAAAGCCCAGACTATCTTTACCTGTCAGCAATGTCAGTACCAGTCACCCAAGTGGTGGGGTAAGTGTCCCGAGTGTGGGGCGTGGAATAGTTTTGTAGAAGAAACTTTTAGCAAGCCTTCTTCTAAAACAAGTTCAGCGCCTTTTTATAGTCTTTCCAGCGACCTTAAAGCCTTGCCAGAACTCAGTAGCGACTCACCTCTTCGTCTTAAAACAGGTATGGAGGAATTAGACCGGCTTTTAGGAGGAGGTTTGGTGCCGGGCAGTGTGATTCTTTTGGGAGGAGATCCTGGCATTGGTAAGTCTACTTTAGTTTTGCAGTTTTTATCTAAACTTTCGGAGCGGGGAGAAAAAGTCGCCTATCTTAGTGGTGAAGAGTCTGCCGATCAAATTAAGCTACGCGCTGATCGTTTGGGTATTAAGGGAGAAAAACTTTTTGTCCTGACAGAAAATGACTTGAGCAAGGCCTTAAAAAAGATCGATCCTTTAAAGCCTCAAGTCTTAGTGGTGGATTCTATTCAGACTCTTTATCAGCCAGAAATCAGTAGTGTCCCTGGCAGTGTTTCTCAGGTGCGGGAGTGTGCGGGTAAGTTAATGTTTTTGGCTAAGTCTCAGGGTCTAACTGTGGTTTTAGTAGGGCATGTGACTAAAGAAGGGACGCTTGCGGGTCCTAAGATTTTAGAACACATGGTAGACACGGTACTTTATTTTGAAGGCGAGCGGGGACAAAACTATCGTTTGCTTCGTACTTTTAAAAATCGTTTTGGTTCAGTGAGTGAGTTGGCGGTTTTTGATATGACCACGACAGGTTTGCAAGAAGTGAGCAATCCCTCCGAATTGTTTCTCTCAGAAAACAGCCTCGAAACTCCTGGCTCGGTCGTGCTGAGCTCACTCA
>JAGRNM010000012.1 GCA_020440745.1 Deltaproteobacteria bacterium | reverse complement strand
AGGTTTGGTCAGAGTGTATTAGATTTAAGAGAATGGATAGAGATCGTCGGTACTAGTTGTTCTCTGAAGTTTTTACTTTTTGATTATAGAGCTTGCACAGATCCTGGATTTAAGTCCGGGCTGACATAAAATAGAGTATTAAGATGGAAGAATTAGCCATTTATTTACATGAAAACTATTTCTACGCTTTACCGCAAGTGGCAGTGAAGGCAGGGGTGGCTTTTGTCTTTGCCTTGATTGTCTTAATGGTTTTTGTGTCGCCCTTTGCGGGGATTCTTAGTTTTTTAGAACGTCGTATTGCCGCTAGGATCCAGGACCGCGTTGGTCCCAACCGAGTAGGGCCTCAGGGGCTTCTGCAGTTTTTAGCAGATGGTATTAAGTCTTTATTAAAAGAAGACTTGATTCCTCGAGATGCGGATAAGGTTCTTTTTGTCATGGCTCCTTATTTAGTCTTTTTGGGTATGTTTACCTCTTTTGTGGTTTTGCCCTTTTCTAGTCAATTAATTGTGGCTGATCTTAATGTAGGCTTGCTTTACCTTTTTGCTACTTCTGCCATCACGGCGGTGGGTTTGGTGATGGCCGGGTGGGGCAGTGGTTCTAAGTGGTCTATGTTGGGAGGGATGCGTTCGGCAGCTCAGGTGATTAGTTATGAAATTCCTGTGGGGCTCTCGGCTTTGACAGTGATCTTGATGTCGGGCACTTTATCGATGCAAGCTTTGATAGGCGCCCAAGGAGCTTACCCCTGGGAGTGGTATCTTTTTAATAATCCCTTTACTTTAATTGCTTTTTTTATCTTGCTGACCTCTTTAATTGCAGAGGGCAACCGCGCCCCTTTTGACTTGCCTGAGGCAGAAAGTGAATTAGTCAGTGGTTATAATACAGAATACTCAGGGATGCGATTTTTGTTTTTCTTTTTTGCGGAGTGGGCCAATCTTTATGTGATTGCAGCAGTGGTTACGGTGCTCTTTTTGGGTGGTTGGCAGATTCCTCTAGGACTTGCCGAATGGACCTCTTCTTATGGTTCTTGGCTGACCAACCTCTTGCAACTGCTGATTTTTCAGCTTAAGTGCATGGTTTTGATTTTTTTAATTATCCAGCTTAGATGGACAGTGCCACGGGTCAGAATAGATCAATTGATGAATATCTGTTGGAAGTACCTTGTACCCATTGCCTTTGTTTGTGTTTTAGGTGTGGCAGGATGGATGATTCTTTTGCCAGAGGGTGTTCCTGCTTTGACTTACGCCATGACCGCCGTGGGAGCCATTATCGTTGTTTATTATTTTTATAGAATTTATTGGCATATAAAAATCTCCCGTGCGGAGCTTAAACTAAGCCCCTTTGTTTAATTAATTAAGGTAGAAGATTTAGATGTCACTTAGCAGTTATTTAAAAGATATTAAAGACGCGGCCACTTCTTTGTTTGAAGGTTTTGCCATCACTAGCTCCCATTTGGTGCGTAAGCCGGTGACTATTCAATACCCTGACAAAACCCCTCGTCCAGTTAGCGATTTACTCCCAGAGCGGTCTCGCTCTTGGTTACGGGTAGAGATGGATATCTGCACGGCATGTCTTAACTGCGAAAAAAATTGCCCTATTGATTGCATTAAGATTGTTACTGATAAGGACGAAAGTCTAGGTCGGGTCATGACCCATTTTGATATCGATATGGCCAAGTGCATGTATTGTGGTCTTTGTACCGAGCCCTGTCCAACGGGTGCGATTCATTTTATTCCAGAGTTTGAAAGGGCAGCTTATTCCTTAGATAGCATGGTAGAGCGTTTTGTGCCGGAAGACGGTAAAATAGTGCCTTACAAACCACCTAAAAAAGATAAAGTTGAAGAAGTAAAAGTGGAGGAAGCTAAAGACAATGCCTGATCTTACTCTTTTAATCTTTTTAGCTTTTTCCGGCTTGATTTTAGGAGCTTGCTTAGTTTTGGCTTTTAGCAAAAACTTGGTCTACTCCGCTTTTTCCCTTTTGGGTACCTTTACTGGTGTGGCTGCTTTTTTTGCTCTTTTGGGAGCAGATTTTTTAGCGATTGCCCAACTCTTGGTCTATATCGGCGGTATCATGGTCTTGTATCTTTTTGCCGTATTAATGACTTCAGGTATTGCGGACGTTAAGGTCACCAATCGCTCTATTGGTTTAAAATTTGCTTTGCCGGTGGCGGTGATTCTTTTTGGTTTATTGGCTAAGCTGATTTTTTCTACCGAATGGTTTGTGGTTAAAGAATTACCAGAGGCCACTCCCACGACTGCTTCAATCGGTAATACTTTATTAACTCAGTATCTATTACCCTTTGAGTTGGCTAGTGTCTTACTTTTGGGAGTGTTAGTAGGAGCAGTGTCTTTGGGACGTCGGGAGGTGAAGGGTGATTAGTATTCAACATTATTTATTGGTTAGTGCAGCTATTTTTGTTTTGGGTTTATTAACCGTGGCCACTCGCCGTAATGCCTTAGGGATACTCTTGGGTACCGAGCTAGTCCTTAATGCGGCTGCTTTAAATATGGTCATCTTTGGTCGTTATAGCAATCATATGGCAGAGGGTTCGATTTATGCCCTCTTTGTCATTGTTTTAGCAGCAGCCGAGGCCGCTGTAGCCTTGGCGGTGGGCTTAATGATTTATCGTAATTTTAAAACCATCGATACGGTGGAAGTGGATGATTTGAAGGGCTAGTTTTTGTCAATGAACACGCAATTTTTTATCGATTATGCTTGGATCATTCCTTTGGCTCCCTTGGTAGGTTTTTTGATCAATGGAATCGGGACTTTTTTAAAGCTGCCTTATGTGCGTTCTAAAACAGTGGTGCATACCATTGCTTGTGGGGCTTTGCTGCTTTCTTTTATTTTTGCGGTAGGTGTTTTTTTGCATCTTAGTTCCTTAGAGCCTGAGGCTCGTTCTATTACTCGGTATCTTTATACTTGGTTACAAGTGGGTTCTCTTAAAGCAGATGCGGCTTTTCTATTAGATCCGCTTTCTAGCGTGATGATGCTGATTATTACAGGCGTGGGTTTTTTGATTCACGTTTATTCCATCGGTTATATGGCGGATGATCCTAGTTATTCCCGCTTTTTTACCTACCTTAACCTTTTTTGTTTTGCCATGTTGCTCTTAGTCATGGGTGATAATCTGCTCATGCTCTTTATTGGTTGGGAAGGTGTGGGGCTTTGTTCTTACTTGCTGATTGGTTTTTGGTTTAAAGAAAAGGCCAATGCCCAGGCTGGAATGAAGGCTTTTGTGGTCAACCGTATTGGTGATTTTGCCTTTCTCTTAGGTATGTTTCTCTTGTTTTGGACCATGTACGACTATGGACATGCCTCGGTAACTTTTAAAGAAATTGGCCAACATGTGGGGCTGATTAAAGATGTAGAAGTTGGCGGTTGGCCAGTTTTAGTCTTGGTGGGGATTTTATTATTTATCGGTGCTACCGGTAAGTCGGCTCAGGTGCCTCTCTATGTTTGGTTACCCGATGCTATGGCGGGTCCTACGCCGGTTTCTGGTTTGATCCATGCGGCTACCATGGTGACAGCGGGTATCTATATGATCGGACGACTTAATTTTGTCTATACTTTGGCACCGGAAGCCTTGGTGGTGGTAGCAACGGTGGGAGCGGTCACAGCGCTCTTTGCGGCTACGATTGGTTTTGCCCAAAATGATATTAAAAAGGTTTTGGCTTACTCTACAGTCAGTCAATTGGGTTATATGTTTTTAGGGATGGGGACAGGGGCTTATGCGGCTGGTATTTTTCACCTGATGACTCATGCTTTTTTTAAGGCCTGTCTTTTCTTAGGTTCGGGTTCGGTTATCTTAGGCATGCACCATGAGCAAGACATGCGTAAGATGGGGGGCTTAAAAAAATATATGCCCGTGACCTATTGGACCTTTCTTTTGGCGACCATTGCCATTGCGGGTATTTTTCCCTTTAGTGGTTTCTTTTCTAAGGATGAGATTCTTTGGAAGGCTTTTGAGGCAGGTGGCCATATTTCCTCTTGGTACTATGTGCTTTGGGGGTTGGGAATAGCCGGTGCCATGGGGACAGCTTTTTATATGTTCCGTGCGGTTAGTATGACTTTTTATGGTGAATTAGGAGCCAGGGCCCATGAAGTTCCTGCGGAAGAAGCTTCCCATGGACACGATGATGATCACGGTCATCATGGTCATGGCGATCATACGCCCCATGAGAGTCCTAAGACCATGACTTTTGCCTTAAGTGTCTTGGCCTTGCTTTCTGTTGTGGGTGGTTTTTTGGGAATTCCTTATGCCTTGGGGCATTTCTTTCATGTACCTAACTTCTTTGAGCATTGGTTGGAGCCGGTTTTAAATCATGGAGGTGGTCATCACGGTGGTCATCATTCAGTACCGCCCATTGAATATGGTCTGATGATTTTTTCTGTGGCTATTGCTTTAACGGCTTCTTATTTGGGTTATCTTTTTTATACCAAACGTCAGGATTTGCCTAAAAAGTTTGTGGCTAAGTTTCCCAAGCTTCATGCCTTAGCACTTAATAAATATTATGTAGACGAGATCTATCAGGCCTTGGTGGTGAATAATCTTTTGAGACTTAATAATTTTCTTTCTGCTTTTGACGCCAAGGTAGTGGACGGGGCAGTGAACGCAGTGGGTTCTGTAGTCAGAGTTTATTCTAGAGTAATGGGTTTTTGGGATGCGACTTTTGTGGATGGTTTGGTCAACGGAGTTGCCCAATTGGTCCGTCAATTGGGAAGGGCTTTACGTAAGACCCAAACCGGTCGGATCCAAAATTATTTGTATGTGGCGATGTTGGGTGTGGTGATTTTAATGATTTGGCGAATGCTTTGATGCATGGGCATCAAGTATTTTTTAGAACTTTAAGCATTAGGATTTTTAGTTTTTGTAAAAGGATAGCCTTATGGAACATTTTCCTCTCTTAACTTTTATTACCTTTGCTCCCTTGGCTGGCATGCTCTTGGTAGCTTTAATGCCTAAGGAAAAGCTTAACTGGATTCGTTGGTCAGCTCTTTTGGGAACTTTGCCTTCTTTAGTGGGCGCGGTGATTTTATTTTTAGATTTTGACCGTACGACAAAAGCTATTCAATTAGCCGAAGGTCCTTATAAATGGATTGAGGCTTTTAATATTCACTATTATTTTGGTGTGGATGGTTTGTCGGTCACCATGGTGATTTTGACAGCCTTGATTAGTACCATTTGTATTATTGCCAGTTGGAAAATCACCAAGCAGGTGAAGGCTTATTTTGTCCTCTTTTTGCTTTTAGAAACAGGCATGATGGGTACTTTCTTAGCCTTAGACTTTTTCCTTTTCTTTATTTTTTGGGAAGTCATGTTGCTGCCTATGTATTTTCTCATCGGTATTTGGGGAGGTGCTAGGCGTGAGTATGCGGCCATTAAGTTTTTTCTCTACACCATGGCGGGTTCGGTCTTGATGCTTTTGGTGATGATTGCCTTTTACTTATATGCAGGTACCTTTAATATGATCGAGCTGCAAAATCAGGCGATTCATTTAGGACCTTTAAGTGGGGAGCATTTTAGGCTCTTATGTTGGTTGGGGCTTTTTATTGGTTTTGCTATCAAAGTACCGGTTTTTCCCTTTCATACTTGGTTGCCCGATGCCCACGTAGAGGCGCCGACGGCTATTTCGGTTATTCTGGCAGGCGTCTTGCTTAAGATGGGTACTTACGGGATCTTGCGTTTTAATTATCAGATCTTTCCTGACATTACTGTAGACATGGCCTATTGGATGGCCCTTTTGGGAGTCATTAATATTATTTATGGTGCTCTTTGTGCCATGGCCCAAAAGGACTTTAAAAAGCTCATTGCTTATTCTTCTGTCTCTCATATGGGCTTTGTGATCTTAGGAATCGCTTCTTTTACTAGCGAAGGCATCAACGGTGGTGTTTTGCAGATGTTTAATCACGGAACCATTACCGCCCAACTCTTTCTCTTGGTAGGTGTGATCTATGATAGAGCCCATCACCGTGAGATTAATGGATTTGGCGGCATGGCTTCTATTATGCCCAAATATGCAGTGTGGACGACCATTGCCTTTTTTGCAGCAGTTGGCTTACCAGGCTTATCCGGTTTTATTAGCGAGGCTTTAATTTTTCTAGGGTCTTTTAAAACCTATCAGGGCCTAACGGCCATTGCCGTGACCAGTGTAGTCTTTACAGCAGCCTATATGTTGTGGACTTTACAGAGGGTTTATTTGGGCAAGGAAAACGAAAAGTACAAAGCTTTTCCCGATATTTCCCGTCGTGAAGCTTTGTGTTTGTTACCTTTGGCAGCCATTGTGTTGATCTTGGGTGTTTATCCTAAGCCAGCTTTAGATATGATGAGGGTTTCTTTGGATGGCATTAATGAAGTCTTATTAAAGCATGGGGATCGAGTAGCCACCATGCTCCAATCTATTCCTTAAGTGAAAGAGAGCCTTTGTTTTTTGGAAGTTGTTGAATGATGCAAGTATTAAACAATCAAGAAAGTCTCTGGTATTTTTTACCAGAGTTGGCACTGGTGGCCACTTTTGTGTTGATCTTTATTTTGGATCTGCTGCCTTCTATTAAGAATCAAAAAAGGGCTTTGCCCATCGTGGCGGCTATAGGAGTAGTTTTCTTTTTAGGCTTAAGTGTTTATGTGCAGCAATTTCCCCAGGCCCTTTTGTTTCACGGCATGATTGTGGGGGATAGTTTTACGGACTTTTTTCGTCTCTTTGCCGGTGTCTCCACCTTATTTGCTCTTTATTTTAGTGTAAAATCTAAAGAGCTTGCTAAAGTCAAAGCGGAGTATTGGGCTTTGATACTGGGTATTGCTTTGGGTTTGCCCATTTTGGCTGCTTCTAACAATCTATTAATGATTTACTTGTCTTTGGAGTTGGTTAGTATCCTTAGTTATGTGGTGGTGGGTTCTATCTACGGTTCTAGGGCTTCTTCTGAGGCAGCTTTAAAGTACGTGCTTTATGGTGCCACGGCTAGTGGTATTATGATTTATGGTCTCTCCTTACTCTTTGGGGTCAGCGGCACTTTGGATGCCATTCAGATTAAGGCTTTTCTTTTAAGTCATCCCATGGAGCGTTTACCTTTATTTATTGGTTTACTCATGACCATGGCTGGCTTTGGTTATAAAGTTTCTATGGTGCCTTTTCATATGTGGGCTCCTGATGTTTACCAAGGGGCACCTACGCCGGTGACGTCTTATCTTAGCGTAGGGCCTAAGGCAGCTGGTTTTGCTATTCTCCTGCGTTTTGTTTATACGGCCTTGACCACTCATAACGGAGCGGATTTTGAACCTATTAAGAGCGTGGATATTTCGGGTCTGATGTCTGTCTTTGCGGTGGCTACGATGACTTTGGGTAATGTGGTGGCCATGTGGCAAAAAGATACCAAGCGTATGCTCGCTTATTCTTCGATTGCCCATGCGGGTTATATGTTGATGGCGGTCGCCGCTCTTAATCAACAAGCTATTGAGGGCATCTTATTTTACTTAAGCGCTTATCTGGTGATGAATTTTGGAGCTTTTGGCGTGGCTCAAGCAGTGATGCAAGAGAGTGGGACTCAAGACCTAGAATCTTTTAAAGGCTTGGCTAAAAGGGGTTCTAAAGGATCTTTGGCAGCTTTAGCTATGACCGTCTTTTTGATTTCTCTCACCGGTTTGCCACCGACTATTGGCTTTGTGGGTAAGTTTGTGCTTTTTTCCGCTGTTCTAGAAGCTAAGCTCTATGTCTTAGCGGTGATTGGTGTGCTTAATAGTGTGGTGAGCCTTTATTATTATGCTAGGATTATTAAATATATGTATTTTGATGATCCTCTTAGCGAAGATAAGTTTAGTTTTGGAAGTCGTAGTTATCCAGTTTTGATCACTTTCTTAGCCTTAGCCACTTTGGCTTTGGGTCTTTTTTGGGAGCCTTTATCCGTGGTAGTTAAGAATTCAGCCCATTTGCTTTCTTAAGGTTTTAAAACTCTCTCCATCCAAGGTATTGCGAAAAATTTGTTTAAAAGCTAAACTAGCTTTGGATTTTAATGATGAGGGAAGTTCTTTGTAGCTTGCTGCAAGAAATGTTTTTTTGAGGGTTTGTCGATTAAAGGATAAGTATGAAAGTTGCTGTCTTCGACATAGGAACCAACTCCATCCACATGCTTATGGCCGAGCTAAAGGCCAATGGCAGTTTTGAACTTTTGGGTAAAGAAAAGGAGATGGTGCGTCTAGGGGATGGAATGCTTAGTTCAGGGCGTTTGACAGAAGAACGAATGGACTTGGCTATCAGGGCTCTTAAGAAGTTTAAATTTTTGGCAGAGACTAAGGGAGTCAAACAACTTTATGCGGTAGCTACTTCGGCGGTAAGAGAGTCGACTAACGGGGGTGATTTTTTAAAGCGGGTTTACCGAGAGATTGGTCTAAGAATCCAAGTAATTACCGGAGAAGAAGAGGGGCGTTTAATTTATTTGGGCGTTAAAAACTCCGTTGTCTTAGCTCCTGGTAAAAACTTGATTTTGGATATTGGAGGAGGGTCTGTTGAGTTTATTTTGGTAGATAGCCAGGAAGTCCATTGGGTTAGGAGTCTTAAGATAGGTTCGGCTAGGCTTTATGAAAAGTTTTTTAAAAAACTTTTTAAAAAAAATGCTTCTCCTAGTCCGCAAGCCAAAGCAGAGGCTTTCCAAAGTTTAGAAAAATTTTTAAGAAAAAAATTAAAGCCGGTAGTTAAAAGGCTTAAGCAGGAAAAGATTAATCATGTTTGGGCTACCTCGGGAACTTTTCAAAATTTAGCGAGTATGGGTTTTTTTATGGAGAACCCTGGAATTAACTCCAAACCCCGTTCTTTGACTCTAGAAAAACGCACCTTACAAAAGCTCTACGCCTGGATTAAAAATTCTACTTTAGAACAGCGTTTGGAAGCCAAGGGTTTAGATGGAAGAAGAGTAGATATTATTTTAAGCGGTGGGGCTATTGCTTGGGTCTTGATGCAAGAACTGGCCCTGACTTCTCTTAGCTTAAGTGATGCTGCTTTAAGGGAAGGCTTGGTCTATCAGGTTTTACAAAAAAATCGACGCCTTTTACGCACTGAAGCTGAGATTCCTAATGTGCGTCTTCGGAGTGTTTTAAGTTTGGCCCATCGTTGTGACTACAATAGAGAACATGCTCAGCAAGTGGCTAAGCTGAGTCTTTATCTTTTTGATAAGTTACAGCGCTTACACCCTTTAAGTGGTTTGGACCGAGAGCTTCTTTATTATGCCGCTCTTTTACATGACATTGGTTATTATATTAGTTTTCGTAAGCACCACCGTCATGCTTATTATTTAATTAAGAATTCTGATTTAACAGGCTTTAGTGAAGAGGAAGTAGAATTATTAGCCTTGGTTAGTCGTTATCATCGTAAGAGTTTTCCCAAGAGTCATCATGAAGCCTTAGCAAGACTTGTTAGGCAGGATCAGGAGCGTTTGCGTTGGATGGCTGCCTTATTGCGTTTGGCGGATGCCTTGGATCGAAGTCATTTTGCTGTTGTGGATTCTTTAAGCCTAAGAATCTATGAAGATCGCCTTCTGGTAACGGTTCATGCTAGGCAAGATGCTGAGTATGAGTTGTGGGAGGCCGAGCGTCGATCCCAACTTTTGAGACGTTTGCTTAAGCGACCGGTGATTTTTAAACGAGGCAAAGTCATCAAAAATTCACCAAAAGGCGCTTTAGTCAAAAAAGATCCTGTGCTAAGGCTAGTCAAGGCAAGTTAAGCCCCCCATCATTGTTTATTTTATACCTGTTTTTTAGTAGAGAGGTCCTAAATATGTTTACCCAAGCCCATGGTTATCCAGGGAAACTAATCATTGTAGAAGGTATGGATGGCTCAGGCAAATCCACCCAGATTAGGTTGCTTTATAGTTGGCTTGAATCTCAGGCTTATCCAGTCTTTTTTACAGAATGGAATAGCTCCCAATTGGTCAAAAGCACCACCAAGGCAGGAAAAAAAGGCAAAACTCTAACGCCGACTACTTTTAGTTTGTTGCACATGACCGACTTTGCCGATCGGCTTAATTATCAAATTTTACCTCCTTTAAAAGCTGGAATGATCGTTTTGGCAGACCGCTATGTTTATACAGCCTTTGCCAGAGACGTGGCGAGAGGGGTGCATCCGGGATGGGTACGTAAGGCCTATGATTTTGCTATTAAACCGGACTTGGCCTTTTATTTTAGAGTTCCCACTGAGGTGGGCGTTGAGCGCATTTTGAGTGGTCGTCCTAAGCTTAAGTATTATGAAGCCGGGATGGATTTGGGTCTTGCAACGGACTTAGAAGAGTCTTTTAAGATTTTTCAAGGCATGATTAGCAAGGAATACGACAAAATGATTAAGGAGTACGAGCTGATTAAGATTGATGGGACTCGTGATATCGAGGCTCAACAAGCCCAAATGAGAGAAATTGTAGGCAAGGCTTTAGAGAATTTTAAGACCAAAAGGAGAAACTATGCCAGGAGGAATAAAGTTTTTTGGAGAAGGTTTACCTTACCAGAAGACGAGTGATTGCAAAGGGCGTTTAATCGTTGTGGAAGGCACGGATGGCGTAGGTCGTTCTACCCAAGTGGAGCTTTTAGAACAATGGCTTAAAGTAAGTGGCCACGGAGTGGTGACCACGGGTTGGACCCGTAGTAAGCTCATGCGTAAGGCCATTGACTATGCTAAGAGCGGCAATATGCTAGATCGTATGACTTTTAGTTTACTTTATGCCACTGATTTGGCCGATCGTTTAGAAAATCAAATTTTGCCGGCCTTGCGTTCGGGTTTTATTGTTTTGGCTGATCGTTATACTTATACGGCTTGGGCTCGAGATTCTTTTCGTGATCCAGTGATGAAATGGATTAAAGACCTTTATGGTTTTGCACCTGTGCCTGATTTGGTGCTTTATTTGCGTATTGACGTGGATAATCTTGTTCCCCGTGTGATTGAGACAGGTGGTATGGATTATTGGGAGTCGGGGATGGATTTGCATTTAGCTGATAATCTTTATGATAGTTTTAAAAAATATCAGCGTAAGGTAATCGAAGTCTACGACCAGCTAGCCGAAGAGTATAGCTTTGAAGTTTTTGACGCTAGAAAGACGGTGGAAGAAATTCAAAATGACTTAAAAGCTTGTTTGGCTAAAGTTTTATAAATGGATTCTAAAGCTTAAAGTAGGTTTAAGGGATCCACATCCACTTGAAGCTTGATACTGCTTGGTAAAATCTTTTCTAAGTTTTCTATCTTGGGCAATAGTTTTCTTTGCAAAAGTTCATAAGAAGGACTCTTAATTAATAAGTGATAACGATAAGCGCCGCGAATTTTTTCTAGAGGACTAGGGGCGGGGCCTAATATTTCTAAGTCTTTTTCTTGCCTCAAAAAGCTTTTTAATAAATTAAATAACTCTTTTGCTTTTTCTTTAATTTTATTTTCTTGAGAACCTAAGAGCCTTAGCAAAACTAGACGTTTAAAAGGGGGGTAATGGGCTAGGTGTCTAAACTTTAATTCTTCTTCATAAAAAGTTTTGACCGAGTTTTGTAAGGTGGCCAAAAGGGCTGGGGCATGGGGTCGATAAGTTTGAATCAGTACCTCACCTTTTTTATCATGACGACCTGCTCGGCCTGCTACTTGGACTAGGGTCTGAAAGCATCGTTCCGCAGCTCGGAAGTCGGGAAAGTTTAGATTGAGATCGGCTAAAAGTACGCCCACTAGGCTTAGTTTGGGAAAATCATGGCCTTTGGTAATCATTTGTGTGCCCACTAAAATCTGGATTTTACCTAAGGAGAAGTCTTTTAATACTTCTTCTGTTTTTGTTTTTTGTCGGATGATGTCTCGGTCGAGGCGGGCAATTTTAGTATGGGGAAAGCTTTTGATTAAGGCTTCCTCAATTTTTTGGGTGCCTTGTCCCATGGGTTTAAGGCGGGGAGAGTTGCAATGGGGACAATTATGGGGAATGGGCAAAGTGCTGACACAGTAGTGACATTGGAGGCTAGGAGGTTTTTTATGTAAACTTAAGCTTACGGAGCATTGAGGACAGCCAGGGCTTTTACCGCAATCTAAACACAATAAAAAAGGTGCAAAACCTCGCCTTCCTATAAAGAATAAAGCTTGTTCTCCTTTTTGTAATACTTCTTTTAATTTTTCTTTTAAAGGAGCACTTAAAAAGCTTTGGCTCTCTGGTGGGTGGGCCTTAAGATCAAGTATTTTAATTTTAGGTAAGCTACTTCCGGTGGCTCGTTCTTCTAAAAGTGCAAGGTGGTATTTACCTTTTTGACTATTTTGGTAAGTTTCTAAACTAGGGGTGGCGCTACCTAAGACAATGGGGATGTTTTGTAGTTTGGCTCGCATTACGGCCAGGTCTCTGGCGTGATAGCGAAAACGCTCTTCTTGTTTGTAGCTAGTATCGTGTTCTTCATCGACAACAATGAGGCTTAAGTCTTTTAAGGGTAGGGTAATGGCGGATCGAGTACCTACGACAATTTTTTTGTCTCCCTTTTTGACTTGCCAGTAGGCTTTAAGTCTTTGGGCTTGGCTTAGACCTGAGTGATAGGCAAGGACTTCTTCTCCAAAAAAGGCAGCAAAGCGCCCTAAGGTTTGGGGGGTAAGGCTGATTTCTGGTACTAGGATGAGGGCGCTTTGTTTTTTTTCTAAGATTTTTTGACAGAGTTCTAAATAGACTTGAGTCTTACCGCTACCGGTAATACCCCAGAGTAGTAGGGGGTAGAAGCTGTTTTGTGCTTGGAGAACTTGGTTGATGACCTTGGCTTGATCGGGTTTTAATTTTAATTTTTTTTGTTCTAGTTCAAACTGAGGTGCCCTTACTTTGGCCCGCTCTCCTTGGTTTTTTTTTCCTTGTAAAATGACACTAGGCAAAAAGTTTTTAAGCACCTCTCCTGGAGGGGCTAAGTAGTGGCTTTGTGCCCAAGTCATGAGTTGGAGGATCTCAGGGTTTAGTCGATAGTCAGGCCCAAGGACTTCTTGTAAGGGACGGAGTTTTTGATTAGTTTTATTTTTTTCTTCATGTACTTTAGCGACTAGGCCTAGACTTTGTCTTTTGCCAAAAGGCACTCGCACTAAGTCACCTGCTTGGACTAGGATTCCTTGAGGGACAAGGTAGGTCCAAGCGTGATAGTGGGGAGTATTAAGCCAAACTTCTGCGTACATAAGATTTTAGTGCATAACCCTAGTAGGGAAAGTGAGTCTTTAAAAATGTTTAATTCTAGCCGAATGATTTTAACTTTTTTTTCTTTAAGTCTGTTGCTTGCCTGTAATGGAGCAGAGACTCTTGATTTAAGAGTGCTAAATACGGGTGGTAGTCTTTTAGCCAGCTTCGAAGTCGAAGTGGCGGACGATACTTTAGAGCGTTCTCAGGGATTAATGTTTCGTCAAAGTTTGGGCGAAGACGAAGGTATGCTTTTTATTTTTCAAGCGGATACGGAGGGTGCTTTTTGGATGCGAAATACTTTGATTCCCTTGGATATTATTTTTGTGGACTCCGAAAAACGCATTGTTAATGTGGTAGCCAACGCTACTCCTCAGACTGACACGCCTCGTTTACCGGAAGGGCCTTATCGTTATGTTTTAGAGATTAATGGAGGTCAGGCAGCAAGTTTGGGTCTAAGTTCTGGTAGTCTTTTGGACTGGTAAGTTTTTTATGTTTTTTAAAGTAAGCAAAAAAAAGCGCCTCTTAAGGGCGCTTTAAAAAAATAAAGTTTGTTTAAAAAATTAAACTTAGTTGCTTACTTTTTCTTTTACGGTTTCGGCAGCTTCTTTAACAGCAGAGCCTGCTTGCTTTGCACCTTCTTTAAGCCCTTCGCCCATTTCTTTGGCTCCTTCTTTAATTTTTTGTGTTGGGCTTTTTTCTTGGGTGGAGGCGCTTTCTTTTTTAGCTGCGTCTGGTTTTTTGTCTTCTTGTTTGAGGCTACCTTCATAAGTGATGGGCTTGCCTTGGCTGATTTTAGCTAAAAGATCATCTTTGACTTTGTTTTTTAGCTGAAATTGTAAGCGTTGTTTAACTTCTTCAAAAGGTGGAAGACTTTTGTCTTTGACCACTTTTATGATATGAAAGCCATCTTTAGCCTGAAAGGGTCCAGCAATGGCACCTTCCTGAAGCTTAAAGGCGGTTTCGATCATGTCTTTCCATTGGAGTCGTTCTACTCGGCGATCTTGGAGGCTAAGTTTGCCCATCGAGCCGCCGTTGCGTAACGAGATTTTGTCTTCTGAATATTCTTTCATGACGCTTTCCCAATCAGCGCCACCGTCTAGTTTGGCTTTGGCTTCTTCAGCTTTTTTCTTTAAGTCTGCTTCGCTTTGTCCTTCTGGAAGTTTACGCGGGATTTTGATCAAAATATGAGCTAATTCTACTTCGGCAAATTGTTCCTGATTTTTTTTGTATTCTTCCTCGGCCTGTTGATCGAGGGCCTTTTCTAGGGCTCCTTGGGCATAGATCATGCGACTATAAAGGGCAGCTTTTTGTTGAAGTTCGGGGTCCTTATCTAAGCCTTGTTTGATAGCTTCTTGGTACAAAAGTTCTTGCTCCATGAGTTTGCTAATAATGCGCCGTTTTCCCTCAGGATTGGAGATTTGGCTTTCAATTTGAGGGTTCATCACTTCTAAAAGATTCAAATAGCCCTGATGGATTTGAACACCATTTTGGGTAGCCAAGAGTTCGCCTTTTTGAAGGCTATCTTCTAGGTGGGCGGAGCCAGAGCCCCCTGTTCCCCCGCCGCAGGCCACAAGGCTTAGGCTGATAAGGCCAAGGCTAAGGGTTTTTAGACTAAGAATTTTGCTCATGGGTTTGTACCTCCTTAAAAATTTTGAGTTTTTCTTTAAATTAAAGTCCTTTAAACCGTCAACTGCTTTGCCAAAGATAAAGTGCGCGCTTCTGTGGATTAACGTAGAAGTGACTAAAATAATTGAAGAAATTTTCCACAGCTTTTTAGAATTGACGCTATATGTCATAACCTCTTGAAAAAATTAGATTTTTTAATGTTTTTTTTACTTTTTGTGCGCAACATTTTTTGCTTTAGGTCGAGAAGCATAAGAGATCTATGGGGCTTTATTCGCGGGGTTTGTCTTGGAGTTTTACACGTCTTTGTTCCGACATCGGGTTTAAGGTACCGCGGTTGTTAACTTAAGT
>JAGRNM010000129.1 GCA_020440745.1 Deltaproteobacteria bacterium | reverse complement strand
CAAAGCATAACGGGGTTGAATGCAATCGGGTAGGGGAAAATGGGCAAGTTTTTTTTCTTGGCAGATGCTTTTTAACTGACCATCGTGGGAAATGGCAATTAAAGGAATTTTTCTTTCGATCGCTTGATGAAAGGCTGAAAGGGTCTCCTCAGTATTGCCACTAAAAGAAGCGGCGATCACAAGGTCCTTTTGGCTGACTCTTTGGGCTAAGTTGTAGTGGCGGATAATGTGAAGCCTTTGTTGGTCCTGATAAAGATCATTAAAGACCTCTGCTGCTAAGGCGGAGCCTCCCATTCCCACGTAATAGATCTGAGAGAATTTTTTAGCTTTTAGGTTTAAGGGATAATTTAAGCCAATCTCCCAACCAATCGAAAATTGCTCTGGGAACTTTTGGATGGTGGAATAAATAAGCCTCTCCTCTTTATATAGTCTTTATTGCAAAGCTTTGGGGATTTCTTCGCCTTTAATTAAATCTTTTAAGTTTTCTCTTTTTCTTATCAAATAATGTTTAGAACCTTTGACCAAAACTTCGGCGGCTTTGGGTCTGGTATTGTAATGGCTGGCCATACTAAAGCCGTAAGCACCGGCACTTAAGACAGCTAAGGTGTCGCCCGATTGTAGTTTGGGTAAAGCACGATCAGTAGCCAAAAAATCTCCGGTCTCACAAATAGGACCTACCACATCGACTTTTTCTTTTTTGCCGCTCTTTTGTGCTAGAGGTAAAATTTCGTGGTAGCTTTGGTAGAAGGCCGGACGGATCAGGTCATTCATAGCAGCGTCAACAATGACAAAGCGCTTGTTGTCTCGATCTTTGGTATAAAGCACTTGGGTCAGTAAGGCGCCGGCATTGCCCATGAGGGAGCGGCCGGGTTCTAGGATGAGTTTGAGCTTGTAAGCACTTAAGGCTTTGCCAATGGCACGGGCGTAAGCTTGAGGAGTGGGTGGTTTTTCTTCATTGTAACGGATCCCAAGTCCTCCGCCTAAGTCGAGGTATTCTAGAGCAATGCCTTGGCTTTGAATCTTGTCTACCAAGGCTAATACTCGTTCTAAGGCATCCACAAAGGGACCGACTTGGGTGAGTTGGCTTCCAATGTGACAGTCAATTCCACGGATATGGATGCCTTTTCTTTGTTGGGCTTCTTGGTAGAGATTGAAGGCTTCTTCGTATTGGATGCCAAACTTACTTTTTTTCATCCCTGTCGTGATGTAGGGATGGGTTTTGGGGTCAATGTTGGGATTGATCCTTAAGGCAATAGGCGCTTGTTTTTTTAATTTTAGAGCCACTTGATCAAGTAAGGCCAATTCTTGAGCGCTTTCTACATTAAACATTAAGATGCCTTTTTTAAGGGCGTAGGTCATTTCTTCAGCGTTTTTTCCCACGCCACTAAAGACGATTTTTTTAGGATCAGCGCCCGCTTTGAGGGCGCGGAAAAGTTCCCCCCCGCTGACAATATCAATGCCGCTTCCTAAATTAATAAAGCTTCTTAGGATGCTTAGGTTGGAGTTGCATTTCATGGAATAGCAAAGAAGGGCGTTTAAGGGTTTAAAGGCTTTTTGATAGCTTTCGTAAGCTTCTTTGAGGGCCGCATAAGAATAAACATAGGTGGGTGATCCATAAGTTTTGATCAGTGTACTTAAGGGGATGTTTTCTATATGGAGTTGTTTTTTTTGATAGGAGAAGTGTTTCATAAATAAATCATAGTTTGATGGTATAGTTTAATGCCTTTATAATTTTGACTTTAATTTTTTTAGGCCTGTAATCGCTTTTTTGTTTCTTTAATTTGTCTTAAGACTTCTTGTTTGGCTGGGCCACCTAGACTTTGGCGCCTTTCTACGGCCTTTTCTAAGTTCAGCCAATCAAAAACACTTTTTTCAAACTTTGGATGAAAGTTTTTTAGTTCTTCTAAGGACAAGTCTTCTAAAGCGATTCCTTTTTTCTGACAATGGGCCACTAATTGGCCTACGATCTCATGACACTCTCTAAAAGGAATGCCGCGAGAGCTTAAATAATCAGCCAAGTCAGTGGCTAGGACAAAGCCTTCCTTTAAGGCTGCTTGCATTTTGTTTTGATTAAACTCAGTCTTAGGGAGCATTAAATTTAAGATACTTAAGCTTGTTTCCACTGTGTTGAGGGCATCAAAGAGTCCTTCTTTGTCTTCTTGCATGTCCTTATTATAAGTAAGGGGTAAACCTTTTAGGACTTCCAAGATTCCTTGTAAGCTTCCAAAAACTCGGCCAGTTTTTCCTCGGATCAGTTCTAAGACATCAGGGTTTTGTTTTTGGGGCATCATGGAGGAACCAGTACAAAACTCTTGGGGCAATTTAATAAATTGAAATTCTTGACTGCTCCATAGGATCCATTCTTCTGCTAAACGGCTTAAGTGCACCATGATCAAAGAGAGATTAGCAAGGGTCTCAACGACAAAGTCACGGTCGCTAACGGCATCTAGACTATTTTGAGCGATGCGTTCAAAGCTTAAGACTTGTGCTGTAAATTTTCGATCAATGGGGTGGGGACTACCTGCTAGGGCGCCGGCTCCTAGGGGAGAGGTGTTAATTCTTTTGAGGCTGTCTTGCAGACGTTCTTGGTCACGCTTAGCCATTTCTATATAAGCTAATAAATAATGGGCCAAACGGATGGGTTGGGCTCTTTGTAAGTGAGTGTAACCAGGGAGTAGGGTGTCTAGATTTTTTTGGGCTAATTGAAGAAGGGCCCTCTGAAAATCTTGAAGTTTTTTTAAGAGTCCTTGTACTTTGTCTCTACAATAAAGCCTTAAATCAGTGGCTACTTGGTCATTGCGAGAGCGAGCTGTATGAAGCTTGCCACCTGTGGGACCAATTTTTTGGGTGAGAGCGGATTCTATATTAAGATGGACATCTTCTTGGGCAAGTTGCCACTCAAAAGCTCCAGTTTGGATTTTTTTTAATAAAAATTCTAGCCCTTGCTGAATTTTTTTAGCCTCACTAGCACTTAAAACGCCTTGTTTTTGTAGCATCTTAGCATGAGCTAAAGAGCCTTGGATATCATAGGGAGCCAGCGCTTGATCAAAGCCTACTGAGGCGTTGAATTGGTCGACTATTTTGGGTGTTGCTTTTTTAAAGCGCCCCCCCCAGAGTTTTTTATTTGAGTTTTTTTTCATGGATTTTGATTTTGATTTTTATTAAAGCCCTTTTAAGATAAGAGGGACAAGCAGGCAAGAAAATCGTTGACAACTTGAAGCTAGCTTGCAAATAATGATTTTATTCTTGTAAAAAGAATCAATCCTGGTCTTGAGGGTCTTTCAATAAGGTCTGGATTTTCTTTAAAGCATTATCCTAGCAAAAATTGGTAAGCATTTTAGTTTAAAAACAATCATATTAATAATTTTTATCATTTAATCAATGTCGACCTAGGTTTTTTTTAAGCTTAAGGTCGGGAGTGAGGTTTCTAAGGTTCTTAATAACTAAATCTGTGTCCTTAAAAATAATAATAAACTCTTAAATTTAAATTCCAAATTATAAGATCACCTTTATCAAAAGAAAAAATCATGGTAGAACGTAAAAACTCCGAAAACCGAGGTCGTCGTAATGGCGGTCGTCGTAACTATCAACCAAAAAAAATAAATAATGGAAATAACGGGATGAACAAACGTTCTCCCTCGATTCCTCAAGCTGATGAGCGGCTTAGTGAAGAACAGCTACAAGCCTTAGAGGCCGAAGAGGCACCAGTCAGTGGGGAAAACGCTGCCGCTGCGGGCTCGGTCAATATGCTTAAGCTAAAAGAGCTTAAGGAAATGGAAATTTCCAAACTAGTGCGCATGGCAGCCAAGGAGTTTGAGGTAGAAAATGCTTCGGGTCTTACTCGTCAAGAGTTGATCTTTGCCATGTTACAAAATCAGACCGAAAAACGAGGTTTGGTTTTTGCCGAAGGAGTTTTAGAAACCTTGCCCGATGGCTTTGGTTTTTTACGCTCTCCTGACTCTAACTATCTTCCTGGACCGGACGATATTTATGTGTCTCCCTCCCAGATTAGACGCTTTAATTTAAGAACTGGAGATACCATCAGTGGACAGGTAAGACCTCCTAAAGATGCCGAGCGTTACTTTGCCCTTCTTAAAGTGGAGTCCGTTAATATGGAATCTCCAGAAGTGGCTCAAGAAAAAATCCTCTTTGATAACTTAACTCCCCTTTATCCACAAGAGCGTTTGAGTTTGGAGACGGATGCTAAAAACTACACCGGTCGTGTTATTGACTTATTAACTCCTATAGGAAAAGGGCAAAGGGCCTTGGTGGTTGCGGCTCCCCGTACGGGTAAGACAGTGATGATGCAAAATATTGCTAACTCCATCACTAAAAACAATCCAGAAGTTACCTTGATCGTTTTATTAATTGACGAACGTCCTGAAGAAGTGACGGACATGCAGCGTTCGGTTAAAGGTGAAGTCGTTAGTTCTACCTTTGATGAGCCCGCTAGCCGTCACGTGCAAGTAGCTGAAATGGTCATTGAAAAAGCTAAGCGTTTAGTAGAGCATCAAAAAGATGTGGTGATTCTTTTGGATAGCATTACCCGTTTGGCGAGGGCCTATAATACGGTGGTGCCGCCTAGTGGAAAGATCTTGTCCGGTGGTGTGGACTCTAATGCTCTCCATCGACCTAAGCGTTTTTTTGGAGCGGCCCGTAATATTGAAAATGGCGGTTCTTTAACCATCATTGCCACGGCTTTGATTGATACAGGTTCTCGTATGGACGAAGTTATCTTTGAAGAATTTAAAGGAACAGGTAACTCAGAGATTCAACTGGATCGTAAGCTTATGGAAAAGCGTATTTTCCCAACTATCGACATTAATAAGTCAGGGACTCGTCGAGAAGATCTTTTACAGAAAACTGAAGTACTTAATCGTATTTGGATTTTACGTAAACTATTGGCTCCTCTTAACTCAG
>JAGRNM010000128.1 GCA_020440745.1 Deltaproteobacteria bacterium | reverse complement strand
CGATGGCGTATTTGAAGTACTTTCTACCAATGGTGATACCCACTTAGGTGGAGATGACTTTGACCAAGTTATTATTGATTGGTTGGCAGAAGAATTCAATAAAGAAGAAGGTATTGATCTTCGTAAAGATCCAATGGCATTACAACGTTTAAAAGAAGCTGCTGAAAAGGCTAAGATAGAATTGTCTTCTTCTTCTCAAACAGAGATTAATTTACCATATGTTACTGCTACGGCTAGCGGTCCAAAACACTTGGTAAAAACGTTGACAAAGTCACATTTTGAAAAACTGTCAGATACATTGGTAAAGCGTTCTATGGATCCTGTTGCCAAAGCTTTGAAAGATGCAGATCTTTCTACTTCTGAAATTGATGAGGTAATTTTGGTAGGTGGTTCTACACGTATCCCAAAAATTCAAGAAGAAGTTAAAAAATTCTTTGGCAAAGAGCCTCATAAAGGTGTAAACCCTGATGAAGTTGTAGCTGCTGGTGCGGCAGTTCAGGCCGGTGTTTTAAGCGGTGATGTCAAAGACGTCTTATTATTAGACGTGACTCCTCTTTCCCTAGGGATTGAAACCTTAGGTGGCGTCATGACCAAACTCATTGATCGCAATACCACGATCCCTACCCGTAAGAGTCAAATCTTTAGTACAGCGGCAGACAACCAACCTAGCGTGGAGATCCATGTACTCCAAGGCGAAAGAGAAATGGCTAAAGACAACCGAACCTTAGGTAAGTTTGTCTTAGATGGTCTACCTCCTGCTCCCCGTGGTGTACCACAAGTAGAGGTTACCTTTGACATTGATGCCAACGGTATCGTCAATGTCTCTGCTACTGATAAGGCAACTGGCAAAGAACAAAAAATCACGATTACCTCTTCAAGCGGCCTTGACGAAAAAGAAATCGACAAAATGGTTAAGGATGCCGAGTCCCATGCCGAAGAGGATAAAAAGCGTCGTGAAAGCATTGAGCTTAAAAACCAGGGTGATAGTTTAGTCTACGCCACTGAAAAAAGCTTAAAAGAAAACAAAGACAAAGTTGATGCCTCCTTGGCTAAGGATCTAGAAGAAAGTAAGGACTCCTTAAAGAAAGCCATCGAAGCAGAAAATATCGATGAAATCAAAAGCGGCATAGAAAAACTACAATCCTTAACTCACAAAATGGCTGAGGCCATGTACAAGGCTAGTTCTGAAAAAGAAGCGAGCCAAAGCTCTTCAGACGAGACTGAAAAAAGTGAAGGTAAAGAAGAGAAAAAAGAAGAAGAAAACGTCGTTGAAGCTGAGTTTGAAGAAGAAAAAGAATAAATAAGCTTGTAAATTTTAATAATAAAAGCCCAGAACACCCTCTTGTTTTGGGCTTTTTTATTATTGATCCGGCTGAATAACACCTTCGTTAGGCACGCCTGTTAAATTAACCGGCTTAAGCCCCATCCAGGGATCTTCTTGAGAACTTAAAAAGACTTTTGCATACACCCAATCATTAAGTTCTTTAATAGAAATATCAGGATGATTGATAAGGTACTTTATAATTTGTGGTCTTAGTAAAAAATCATTTTGCACTGTATCTTCACCCAAAGTCTTTTGAAGATTCTCAATTAAAGGACAGCTTTTTAAATCAACACAACGATTAGCAAACAACTGAGGGCTCTTACGCTTTAATAATTGGATACTATTAGGATTTAATTGAACCAAAGGCTTCTGATTAAGAGCTAAGTATACTAGATAAGGATCAATAGAAACCGGTGATGGTGGCACAGCTTGATCGCGAAAAGCTGCCAAGTTTGGAATTTCAACCATTCGTTTACTTATAGCTAGTTTAGCAGCCTCTTCAGCACTCATCTCTTGATTAAATAAATCAGCACTAATACCAGTAGAACTTAGCCAAGCTCCAAGACTTATTCTGGGCAAGCCAGATTTTTGGATAGAAAGCTCCCACTGCTTCTCCAAGTCTTGGTAAAGTTTACTATAATGCTCTTTATGATTAGAAACCTTGGAATCAACAACATAGCCTTTTAGCTTTTTTAAAAAAGTCTGGGGATCATAGAGACCTGGCAAAGCATCCAAAATTTTTCCCTCGGGACTTAAAATATAATGGATACTATTGCCTGTAATAGTAGTAATAATCTTAGTGCCATGACCATAGTCTATGGTTAACTTAGGAGCAGGCCTTACTGACTCCCAATATAAGATAAAATTTTCCCTTAAATAAGAAGCAATCTCGGGATAACTATAAAGCACTAATCTAAAAAAACGACTATTGGCACAACTTAAATCCTCATCTAGCTCTCCCAAAAGCCGTAAAGACAAAATGGGCTTGTGCGTTTTTTTAGCAGCCTCTTGGGCTTGAGTAAAATCAGTATACCAATAAAGATAGTCATAATCGCAATCCTTTTGCTGGCAGATCTGATCCAAGACCTGACGTAGACGGATTACTTCTGCGCTGGCTTGGGGCTTGTCTCTCTCAATAGACAAAAGTTTACCAAATTTTTGTTTAAAGGCCTCCAAGCCTTCGGGACCTTGTTCACGAAATGTTAAAGCTTCTTCCAGAATACTGGGATCTTTTTTAGACTCCGAAAATAAGCCTTTAGCTGGAAAAAAACTAAAAGCTAACAAAAGGCTAAAAAAGATTAGTCTTTTAGACTTAAAAGGCCCCTTTTTAGATAAAAATAAAAAAGCTTTCATTTTAAAGTACTTCAGCAAAAATTGATTTTTTTTAAAACAAACTATTCTACCAAAGACCTAGAAACAAGACATAAGGTTAAGTAAAAATTAAGAAGCCAAACGAAAACGAATAGGCACCTGAAGATTTAAGGTATCTCCTGCGTAAGAAGCAGGTAAAGGCCCAAAAGAACCTGCTTTTTTTAAGGTCTTTTCTGCAGCCTGATTAAGACGTTGATAATTAGTGGTTTTAATAAAACGATAACTTTTAACATTGCCAGAGCGATCTAGGGTAATTTCTAGATTAAGTACGCCCTCTTCTTCATTTTCTTGAGCTAGCCTTGGATAATATTTATTTCTTTCTAATTTAATAATCACTTTGTTTAGATATTTTTTAATCGCTTCTTCACTAAGCTCGGCAGACATAGGCGCTGTATTTTTTTCTGCCACAACAGAAGACTTAAGAGATGCTTTTTGCTTAGGAGCAGTGCTTTGTTGTTTATTCTTTTTGATAGGACTTTGCTTTTGCAAGACAGGTGCTTCTACGGCTTGTTCCTCTTCTACCCTAGACTCTTTAAACTTTTCTTCTTGGAGCTGAAGCAAAGCAATCTCTGTCTTAAGCTCGGACAAATTTAAACTTACTTCAATTACCTTAGGCTGACGGCTTAAAAAAAATATTAATAATAAATGCAGCAAACCCGCCAAGGCTATAAAACAAATACTGCGCCTTGTTATTTTGGACTCAAGATGTTTTGAAGACTTAGCCATGATTTAGTTATTATTTTTTTCTTTAGTAGCTGATAAACTTAAGGGAAAATTAGCAACTTGTCTTAAGGTATCAATCAACTCCACAAAACTCCCATAATCCACTTGGCGATCGGCCTTAAGTACGATGGGAGTTTTAGGATCATAGGCCTGTAACTTTGTCTTTAAAGACTCTAAACTAATCATTTCTTCTTTCCAGTAAATGTTTCCAGTAGCATCCAAGCTTAATAAGATTTCTGGACTTTCTTGAGGACTAGTCGTGGCAGCCTCGGGTAAACTGAGGCTGATTCCCTGAGGAGCAATCACGGCCGTTAACATAAAAAATACTAAAAGAATAAAAACAATATCAATCAAAGGCGTAATTTCTACCGTAGCCTCCTGACGTTTTTTTTTGTGTCTTAACTTAATCATGCAATCCAGCCCTTATGATGCAAGAGCCTAATAAACCTAGAGCTAAAATACTCCATAAAAAAAGTTTGTCTTTCCACCCTAGAACTAAAATAATAATAAGCCGCCCAAGTAGGGATAGCGATAGCCAAACCCACAAAAGTAGTAATCATAGCCTCCCAAATACCACCAGCCAAAAGGGCAGCATCCACTTGGCCAATACTAGAAGTCTCATGAAAAGCCTTCATAATTCCCAAAACAGTCCCCAAAAGACCTGTTAAGGGACTCAATAAGGCCAAAGTGCTTAAACCTTTTAAGTTAGATTCCAAAAACTGTAACTGCTCCTCTGATTCCTCGATAGCCATGGACTCTAAGTCTTTGCGATCTAAATCACGATGCTTTAAAAGTGCCTCCAAGATAGTTCTTAAAGGATGCTTTTTTAATTTTTTAAGATGGACTCCAAACTCTTCTACTTGATTAAGGCCAGCTAGGGCTTCAAACCAAGGGTGCAATTTGGGTGATAAGCGGCGGTAAAATAAAAAACGCTCAACCATCAGTCCTAAGGAAAGGATAGAAAAAACTAAGAGCGGATACATCAGGATTCCGCCTTTATGAAAATAATCTAAAAACATTAATTAAACTCTTTTCCGCCCCATTGGTAGCTTAGCCCACCAAGGACTGTTAAACCAGCCCCCGGGAAAATACCCTGAGGAGCTCTAGAAGCAATATAGGTCTTATTAAAAAGGTTCAAGGCTTTAAGATTAAGCGTCAAAGCCGTTGTTGGCACTTGATAAGAAGCATAAGCATTCATTAACCAATAACTAGGGATCTTACCATTAGTACCGTCAGCCGTTGGATTGACCGTATTGGCCTGATCAGCAAATTGACTGCCAGTAAAACTAGCTTCGCCACTTAGTTTAAGCCCCTTGGCAAGCCCTGCTTGAGAGGCATAACTAAGTCCAAGCCTAGCTAAGTGTCTAGGAGCATAGGGCAGATCATTACCTTCAAACAGACCACCATCCGTCACATTTTGTGTGTCCACAAAAGTATAAGATCCTTCTAACAAAAGTTGCTGATTAGATACACTGGCTAATTGTAACAAATCTAAAGAAGTAAAGAATTCTCCCCCAACATGCCTTGTCTGCCCCG
>JAGRNM010000127.1 GCA_020440745.1 Deltaproteobacteria bacterium | reverse complement strand
AGTCTTTGTAATATTCGATCTCTTCCCTTTGCAAAAGATACAAAGAACCCACCATAAAAAAACCCACCAGCAAAAGAGAAGTGGATATCAAAAGGCTATAGAAGAGAGATTTTTTAATTTTTACTTCGGATAGCATGATCAAATTAGATTTTAATTAAAAGCTTCATCACTCTTTGTCAAGCACGATTTCCAAGCCTAAAAAAGAACAAAAATCAATACAAAAAATCATCCTGCTTCTAACATAACGACCGTAATATTGTCATCTCCCCCACGGGCGTTGGCGGTCTTTACTAGCTTTTCACAAGCTTCCTGGAGTTCTAAATCCTTCATGATTTCTTGGATCTCATGATGTTCAACCAGGTTAGAAAGACCGTCCGAGCACATCATAATGCGATCCCCATCTTGGGCCTCAAGGACTTTAAGATCGGCTTCTACTTCTTCTTGATAGCCAACAGAACGGGTAATCACGTTTTTAAGTTTATGACTTTTGGCGTCTTTGGCAGAAATCATCCCCGCCTTGACTTGCTCGGTGACCAAACTATGGTCTTCGGTCAATTGCTGCAATGCACTTTCTCTTAATAGATAAGCTCGGCTGTCCCCCACATGGGCAACATAAAACTTACCATTATCAAAGAGAACAGCCACAGCGGTGGTCCCCATGCCTCGCAATTTTTCGTCATAAAGACTTTCATGATGAATACGACGGCCCGCTTCCTGAATAGCATGTAAAAGACGATCCCCCACATCCGAACCCTCTGTGTTAACACCATGGATTTGGGTAACCTCGGGATCTAAAAAGCCTGAAAGTAGCTCTTCTACTGTCGTGACAGCTAGCTTAGAGGCAAATTCACCTCCTAAATGGCCGCCCATGCCATCCGCTACCATATAGAGGCCAATTTCATCATTGATCAAATAACTGTCTTCGTTTTGGGAACGCTTCATTCCCACATTAGAAATTCCATAACACTGAATTTTCATGGAGCCTCTGCTCTCCTAACAAATACTTGCCTAGACCTAAAATCCTGAAACCATTTAAAACCTTAACTTACAAGAATAAGCAAACTTTTTAAAAGCTTTATTTAGCAAAAAAATTAATTAAGCATTTCTCTAGCATGCTCTAAGGCCTGGGGCGTTAATTGAAGCCCAGCCAACATGCGGGCCAACTCCTGCACCCTTTCTTCTTTTTCTAAGTTTTTTACCCTTGTAAAAGTACGTTCCCCTTGGACGGTTTTTTCTACCCGGTAATGCCACTGAGCCAAAGCCGCCACCTGAGGTAAATGGGTGACAGCTAAGACCTGACTTTTTTGACTAAGTTCCTGAAGCCTACGCCCCATCAACTCGGCGGCCTGTCCGCCAACGCCGCTATCAATCTCGTCAAAAATAAAAGTCTTAGCAGGACTAGCGGGATAAGCACTAAGAAATAAAGCTAAAAGAAAACGACTCAACTCACCACCACTAATTACTTCTTCAAAAGGACGCAAGTCCTCTCCAGGATTAAAACTAAGCCAAATCTGCAAAACCTCTGCCCCCTGGGGAGAAAAGTCGGCCAAGTCTTCAAAAGAATGAAGTCTCAATTCTAGACGAGTTTTGGGCAGAGCCAAACGATCTAAAAGGCCTAACACTTGATCTTTTAAAGTCTTAACAGAGTTTTTTCTGGCTTGGCTTAAACGATTAGCCTCTTTAACTAAAGAAGACGAGGCCTGCTGTAATTTTTGTTGAGCTTCTTTAAGAAGAAATTCAAAATCTTCATAGACTGCTAAACGCTCTTTTAAAACTTCTTCATAAACAATAAGCTCCTCCACACTTTTTGCGTATTTTTTTTCCAACTGTTTTAATTGAAAAAGCCTAGTCTCGCTCGCTTCAAAATCTTCTCCCTCCTCACTTAATTCTTCTACTTGTCTTTCCCAATCCTGACTAAGGGTCTCTAAACTTGCATTTAAAGATTCTAAGCTTTCTAAGCTAGCTGCAAAACTTTCGTCCAAACGACTAGCTTTATTAGCCCAATGAAGACTTTGAGAAAGCTGCTCGCTAAGATTCCACTCTCCTTCTTTTGCAAGCTGTAATAAAGCAGAAAGAGCCTCTAAGAGTTGCACTTTGTTTTTGAGACGCTGTTTTTTAATCTCTAATTTTTCTAGCTCTCCTGCTTGCAGTTTAGCTTGGGTCAATTCTTTTAATTGATAAGTCCAATAATCTTGTTTTTCTTGTGCTTCTTGATGCTGCTTCTCTAAGGCTTTCAACTCTTGATAACTTGTAAGATAAGCTTGATAGGCTTGAGTATAAGCACTTAAAAGCTCCTCATGTCTGCCATAAGTATCCAAGAGACCTAGAGTATATTGGGAGTCAAAAAGTTTTAAAGCTGCGTGTTGATTAGCTTGTAATAAAAGAAAAGAGCCTAGTTCTTTAAGGGTTTTTAAAGTCACTACTTGATTATTAAAGTAGGCTTTAGTCTTGCCGGCTCGATTTAAACAACGACTAAAAATCCAGGTCTCGTCTAAGTCTAAATTTAAGTGTTTTAATAAAAGTTCTAACTCTGGACTAAAAGGCACCTCAAAAGAAGCCCTAACTTCCAAATCCTGACTGCCAGCCCTTAAAGCCTCTACCTCTAGTTTTTCTCCCAAAACAAAATTAAGAGCCTGCAAAATAATGGACTTGCCCGAACCCGTCTCACCCGAAAGCACAGTAAAACCAGGCTGAAAGTCCAGCTGACTTTCTTCAATAACACCAAAATTGCGGATTTCTAATCGACTTAGCATGCTCTTTTAATCCATGGATTTTTAATCCAAGATTCTTAAATAGAAGCAAGCTAGAAGTAAAGTTTTCCCCGATGGAAATAAAAAAAAATTAAAGGCTAAAACTCCATCATAAAAAACATACCCAGCCTTGACTTAGTCGCTAAAGGACTTAAGAGTTTAATTTCTTTAGAAGATAAACAAAGCTTAGAACAAAGAGAATCCCCCATTTTTTGACTAGACTTAGGAAGACTTTGGAGATTTTCTATACCCAAACCTACTTTTGGAGAACCTTGCACAAAACCCTGCCAGGTTTCAGCAAATAATGGAGCATGAAAGGATAAGGATAAAGTAATAAGGAGAATCCACAAGAGGCCAAGCCTCTTAAGAAGAGTTTTCATGATGTTCCACCTTTCCCTTGAGCCAAGCCTTAAAGAAGCCTATAAAGACTTTAAAAAGCCCTAGCGTCTGTTCCTAGGGGAAAAATATAACAAAGTTTTTAGCCAAGCCATAGACATAAAAAACTTTTTAGATTCTTTGCACTTGCGTCAAAAAATAAGACTTTAAAATTAAAGCAGATTTAAAAAATCAGGAGCCTTTCATGGAGGATCTTTTTTCCCACTCCTTAAAAGAAAATCAGCAACTCAAGCCCCTAGCCGAACAACTAAGACCCAGGGACCTGGATCAAGTAGTAGGGCAAAAAACACTTTTAAAAGACCAAGGACTCTTTAAAAGAATTACCCAAGGACTCAGTCTGCCTTCCTTAATCCTTTGGGGACCACCAGGTTGTGGTAAAACTACCTTGGCAAGAATCTTAGCTCAAAAAAGCGGCTATGAGTTTTTCTCTCTTTCTGCTGTCTTAGCAGGCGTCAAAGACTTAAGAGAGATTGTTGAAAAAGCTAGAGAAGCCTTAAAATATCATCAGAAAAAAAGCGTCCTTTTTATCGATGAAATTCACCGCTTTAATAAAGCCCAACAAGACGCACTATTGCCTCATGTAGAAGACGGCACACTTACTTTAATCGGAGCCACCACAGAAAACCCCAGTTTTGAAGTCATTAATCCTCTTTTAAGCCGTAGCCGAGTCATTGTTTTAGAAGCCCTATCAAAAGAAGACTTAGCCCAAGTCTTAGCTAGAGCTTTAAAAAAAATAGACAAAAGCTTAAGCCAAGAGGCCAAACAAGCCTTATTAGAAGAAGCCAATGGTGATGCTAGAAGACTTTTAAACACCCTAGAAGTTGCCGCCAACCTCAGTGCCGATACAAAAGAAATTAATCTACAAACCCTCCAAGAAGCTGCTCAAAGCAGAAGTCTTAATTATGACAAAGACGGAGAAGACCATTACAATCTTATCAGCGCCTTTATTAAAAGCATGCGAGCTAGTCAGGCGGATGCCACGGTTTATTATTTAGCGCGCATGTACGAAGCGGGAGAAGACCCTCGTTTTCTTGCAAGACGTATGATTATCTTTGCTAGCGAAGACATAGGTCTTGCCGACAAACACGCTCTTTTAATTGCTGTAGCTGCGGCCCAAGCCTTTGACCATGTAGGTATTGCAGAAGGCTGGATTAACCTTTCCCATGCAGCCATCTACTTAGCCCAAGCACCCAAAAGCAACGCCAGTTACCAAGCCTATCAAAAAGCTAAAGAGGCTTTACAAGAAATGGGACCCTTACCTGTCCCTCTTCATTTAAGAAACGCTCCTACCCAATTAATGAAAGAACTAAACTATGGCAAAGGCTATGCCTACGCCCATAGCAATCCAGAAGGATCGGCTAAAATGGAATGCCTACCAGAAAAATTAATAGGAAAAAAATTTTTAAAAGAAAAACTAAAGAAATAGTCCTTAATGACCTAAACCGCCCATCTTAAAATAAGGGATACGACTTAAGATCAATCCCACAGCAGCTGTAAGCGTCATTAAAACTAAATTAATCGTTGCAATCAAACGCATACGGGAAACCACTCGATCCACCAACTGAGCATCAACTTCGTCTTCCATCGCCTTATCCCCTTGTCCAGTAATCCTCAGTCCCAAACCAAAACTTTGATAAGCAGCCAAAAGGTAGACCACCAAAAAAATAACTAACTTTCCGATTAATACCGTAGAGACTTCTTCAAAATACCTCAGACCAAAAGCCGTCTTATAGTCAGTCAAACGCCAAGCACCTGTCACCACCATAATCGACATCATAAACAAAAAGAAGGGACTATAATACTTAACATTACGTCTAAGAAACTGAACCCTCTCCTTACCTTTCAAATAACGATTA
>JAGRNM010000126.1 GCA_020440745.1 Deltaproteobacteria bacterium | reverse complement strand
TTTCTGAAAGCCGACTGGCCTCAGTAATGACTTTTTCTTGATAAGGTCCAATCTCTTTAGAAAGCCTGGCATAGGTGGCAAGGCTTCGGAGTTCTTCTAAGGCCATGGAGCTTTGGCTTTTTTTAGAGGCAAAGGGTCGGTTAATTAAGCCGCCTAACCAGATAAGAGGGCTAAGTAACCAAATCAAATATTCTAAGGGTAAGGCTAAGAAAAGCGCCAGTCGCTTACGGTATTCTACACCTAGGGTTTTGGGTAAGATCTCTGTAAAAAGCAAAATCGACAGGGTAAAACTTAGACTAAACCACCAAATGCCTTGACCCCCAAAGAGTCGGCTAAACTCGGATCCGGCTACGGTAGCTCCCACCGTATGGGACACTGTATTAATAATTAAGATGACAATAATGGGACGATCGATAGCTTTTTTAAAGCCCTGCCAAATGCGGCCTACTCTTGGGTAGCGCTCGCGAAGCTTGGCTACTTCCCCGGGTGTTAAGCTCAAAACGGCTGCTTCTGATAGACTACAAAGAAAGCTACCAATGAGTGATAAAGAAACACTAAGAATAAATAAAATCATGGCTGTGATGATGCTAAAGCTTTTGCCAGTCCACCTAAGAGACCTGCTTGATCTCCAAGTGCTGATTTTTCTACTTGGACTTTAGGACTTAAGCAAGGGTAGAGGCGTTCTTGTAATTCTTCTTGAAGTGGGGCTTCAAAACAATCCCATGCCCCACTTAGGCCGCCTCCGATCGCAAAGTAAAACAAGCCTAGACTATGCACTAAGTTGGCAATACCGCAAGCTAAGGATGATCCTAAGTTTTTCCATAAGTTTTGAGAAATCTCACAACCTTCTCTAGCTCTTTGGGCTAAAATTTCTGGTAATTGGGGAGAATCTACCCAGGCTTCCCATCCAAGTCTAGGGTTGGCACGAAGCATTTCATGAATTTGGTCACGGAGTCCACTTAAGGAACAAAGACTCTCTAAAGTCCCTCGGATTCCTAAGGCACCTGGTGCGCCGCTTTTTTCAATAGTCATGTGGCCCACTTCTCCGGCCAATCCCTGGGGCCCTCGGTAGATTTTTTGGTCTAAAACAATTCCTGCCCCTAAGCCGGTGCCAATTTGAATCAACACAAAGTCTTTCCATTCCTTGGCTAGTCCAAAAAAAGCCTCTCCCAAGGCTGCTTGATTGGCGTCATTATCCAGCTCAAAGGGGATAGCTAAGGCTTTTTCTAATTGTTGTCTTAGGGGAAAATTTTGCCATTGAGGAAAATGGGGAGAAGCCAAGACTTGCCCCTCTAAATCCACCAAACCAGGGACACCAAGGTTAAAGGCCAATAATTGATTTTTAGAAAATTTTTTTAAAAACAGGTAAGCTAGGTCTTGCAAATGACGGACTAAGTCTAAAGGGTCTTGCAAGAGATGGCTAGGGACTTGCTTTAGATCTAGGCATTGGCCTTTTAAATCAAAGACCGCAAAACGTAAACTAGAGCCCCCTAAATCTACCGAAAAGACAATTTCTTCCATAAGCTAAGTCCTTATTTAAAAAACTAAGGCTCAAAAAGCTATTTTTTTCTTTTTTATATCCTTAGTTAAGGTTAAATTAGCCCCAGCACTCTGGATTAGTGGAAGATTTTTAATAGAAGAGAAGGAAAATTCATGCCTATTCATTTTGGCACCGATGGTTGGAGAGCCATCGTGGGGGAGGCTTTTACTCAAGAAAGAGTAGCTCAGCTTATCCAATCTTTTTGTGAACTTAAAAAAAAATTTAAAGAAGTTCCCATTGTTTTGGGTTATGACCGGCGTTTTGCTAGTGATCGTTTTGCCAATACCGTGGCTGAGGTTTTGTTGGGTAATGGTTTTTCTGTCAAATTAAGTCAAAGTTTTTGTCCCACCCCTGTCATTAGTTGGCTGACTAAAGAAAAAAAGGCCTTAGCTGGCATTGTGGTCACCGCCAGCCATAATCCCTATTATTATAATGGTATTAAATTTAAAGAACCTGATGGGGGCGCTGCTTCTCCCCAATATACTCAAGAAATTGAGGAGCGCTTTGCTAAGTTAGAAAAGAAAGCTTTTAAAATTAAAAGTCTTTCTTTGGAAGAAGGAAAAAAACTTGGACGTCTCCAATACTTTGATCCTCAAAGCGCCTATTTAAAACGCTTAAAGTCCTTAGTGGATTTTAAAGCGATTGAAAAAATCCCTGGATCTATCTTGGTGGATTCTATGCATGGGGCGGGTAGTGGTTTTTTAAAAAGCCTTTTAGGAAAAAAGATTATTGAGTTTCGTGAAGAAGAAAACCCTAGTTTTGGCGGAGTTCATCCCGAGCCAATTGCCAAAAACTTAAGCAAGACTGCTCAACAAGTGCTTCAACATCAAGCCTTGATGGCTTTAGCAACCGACGGCGATGCTGACCGTATCGGCGCTTTAGATGAAAAAGGTCTTTTTGTAGATAGTCATCAGATTTTTTCCCTTATTTTAAGACACTTGGTTGAAGTAAAATCTTGGAAGGGGACTGTAGTCAAGTCTGTGACCACTACGGAAAGAATCCGAAAAATGGCTAAGTATTATGGATTAGATTTTGTAGAGACTCCGGTTGGCTTTAAACATATTTGCCAAGCCATGCGTCAGGCTAAAAAACCTTTAATAGGTGGGGAAGAGTCTGGAGGTATTAGTGTGGCTAAACATGTTTTGGAAAGGGATGGGGTTTTTTCTGGGCTCATGCTTTTAGAAATTTTAGCTACTCAAAAAAAGCCCCTCTCTAAAATGATTAAAGACTTAGACCAACAATTTGGTCCCCATTATTTTGAACGTCTGGACCTTAATTTAAAAGAAGACAAAAAAAAGAGTCTTTTACAGGCCCTTAAAAAAGGTTTAAAACCTTCTGTAAAGGGTCGTCGTCTAGAGGGAAATAATTTTTCCGATGGTTATAAATACTACTACGACGATGGAAGCTGGTTAATGTTGAGAGCCAGCGGAACCGAGCCTTTATTAAGAGTTTATGCTGAGTCCGAGAGTCCACAAAAAACCCGCCTTTTATTAAAGACAGCGGAGCTTTTATTAAAAAAGTTTTAAACAGGAGTATGATTTTTGGCTAAAGTAATTCCTTTAGTAAGAAGTCGCAAGACTTGGAATCCCAGGGACTTGGCTTGGTTAAAAAGTCAAGGAATTGAAGATAGCGATAGGCAGCAAGAGCTTTTTGCTAAGGGCGTGGACTCACTTCAGGTTTTAAGACCTTGTGATCTAGGAGACGGTATTCTCAAGTGGGACGCCTTGCCCCATGGGGCAATGGAGCGTGGTTTTCAGACTGTGGTTCGTCAAAAAAAGCTAAGTTTTTTTATTCCTGCCAGTGGGGCGGCCACTAGGCTCTTTGGTTTTTTAGAAAAAGATCAGCATTCTGCTCAAGCCAAACGATTTTTTAAAGAGGTTTTAAAATTGCCCTTAGCCGCTTCGCTTAAAGCGCACTTTAAAGCCAAGGGTTTTAGTTTAGAAACTTGGCTTAAGGAGAAGGAGTATAAAAAGATCCTTGAGGTACTTTTTCAAGAAGAGGGTTATGGAAGATTGCCCAAGGCTATGTTGCCTTTTCATCAAGAGGGCTCTAGTTTTTTAACGGCTTTAGAAGAGCATTTAAGAGAGTCGGAAGACTTTGCTAGTGTGAGGCTGCCCATCCATTTTACCATGGAGCCTCGTTATAGCGAACGCTTGCAAAGTTTTATGGAGGACAAATCCTTAGACTCTAGCCTAGTCACTTTTAGTTATCAGGAGTCTTCTACTCAGACTTTGGCCCAAGGGGATGATGGTGTTTGGTTAAGGGATGAGTCCGGTCAATTAATGCTAAGACCCGGAGGTCATGGAGCCTTATTAGTCAATCTAGCTCGTCTATCCACTCCTTTTGTTTACTTAAGAAATATCGATAATATTTCTCAAGCCTGGCACCGTCAAAAGTATCGACATTATCGTCAGGGCTTGGTGGGTCTAGCTGCTTATTTATGGAATAAAAACCAGGAAATTTTAAAATCTTTGGATGCTGATCTAAGTGCAAAAACTTTGGATCAGGCTTGGCTCTATATGAAAAACTTTTTTGGAGTCACTCCTCTTAAGGCAAGCGCCTTAGCGCAAGCACAAGCCTTAAGAAAAAGGTTAAGGCGACCCTTTAGGGTGGCAGCCATGGTTAAGAGTAAAGGGCAAGTTGGGGGTGGTCCTTTTTGGGTTAAGTGTTCTGAAGGTCCTTGTTTGCAAATCTTAGAGGCTACCGAATTAAAACCCGGTATTTCCCATGGGGCTTATTTTAATCCTGTTGAGATTGTGGCCGCTATTGCTAATCCCCAAGGTGGGGCTTGGAACTTGCAAGACTTTGTTGACGAGAAGTCTTGGATCTTAGGAAAAAAATATCACGAAGGTCGCCCCGTACGCACCTTAGAGAGACCGGGTTTGTGGAATGGCTCGATGGCTTATTGGAACACTTGCTTTGTAGAAATCCCCGCCGCTAGTTTCACCCCCGTTAAAACAGCTCTGGATCTTTTAAAGGTAGAGCATCAAGCTAAAGTTTCTTAAAATTTTTAAGCCCTTGTTATGAAAAGGCTCTCTGGCTTTAAGTCTTTGGAATGATTTCTGTTTTTTCAATTTTATCTTCTCATAAGTCTTTATTTTTGTTTAAATCATAAAAAAACTATTGTTTTATAAACACTTAGTGTCTAGAGCGGGTGTAAGGGTTTTTGGGTTCTTGATATTTTTAGTTTTCCGGTCCAACGGGTAATTTTTTTTAAATTAAAGGTTTCCGAGGTAATCATGACATGGGGGCTTCCTCAAGGTGCTGCTTCTTGGCGTCAGCATGAGTCCTTGATCGGCTCTGATGCATCTAGTGCTTTAGGCCTTGATGCTGACAAAGAAGTTGGTAAGGCAAAGACTTTGGCTACTCCTCTATTGGGCATGGCCCATTTAGTGTCGGAGTCTTTTGCTCATTTGCGTAGCTCTTGGCTTAAGGGCCATCTTTTAACTAGAAGCGGTCCGGGGATAAGGTTAGAAGACTATTTAGCTTCCGCCC
>JAGRNM010000125.1 GCA_020440745.1 Deltaproteobacteria bacterium | reverse complement strand
CTAAAGCGACTATTCAGCGATATCTGGAGTACTTGGAAGCGGCTTTTTTGATTAAGCGGGTGAATCGTCTGGGAGAAGACGGTAAATATTTTAAACGTCAAAATTTTTTTAAAGTTTATTTGACCAATCCTTCTATACGTAGCGCTTTATTCGCTCCAGTTAGTGATGATGATGGGGCGATGGCGGAGACAGCAGTTTTTTCTCAGTGGTTTCATTTGCCCACTCGCTTGCATTATGCCCGTTGGAATAAAGCTAGGATGCAAGGAGAGGTTGATTTGATTTTGTTAGATTCGGTCAATAAGCCTAAATATGCTGTCGAAATTAAGTGGAGTGATCGTTTTATAAAGAGCAGAGTAGAGCCTAAAAGTTTAATTTATTTTTGTAAAAAGAATGGCCTGTCAAAGTCTCTTTTGACCACAAAGACTAAGTTTGGTTCTTTTACTAAAAATGGCATGCAGATTGATTTCTTGCCCCTTGCACTTTATTGTTATTGGGTTGGTGAAGATATTTTACGAGGAAAAGAATTTAGTCAGAGGTTTTTAAAAAAGACCAATGACTTAAGGTATGGGAAAGTCCAATAATAAAATTATAGAACCTTCTATGCTATTTTATTTACTCTTTTAAAGATTCATAATCTTTACCATGGTCATCTTGACTAACAGGAAGACCAGAGTCTTTCCAACCTTCATAGACTTCTCCTGTCATGGGGTCATGGCTACCACCAAAGCCACCTAAGACATTGGTGAGGTCGGTGTAGCCATGTTGTTCTAAAACCATGCAGGCTTGAAGAGAACGACCCCCGCGTAAACATCCAATGATTAATTTTTTTTCTTTAGGAAAATGTTTTTCTATTACTTGAACAAATTCAGCATTGGGCATCATCCCGCTAGGCCCCTTGTGCATAATGGGGATATTGTAAGCTCCTTCAGGGTGTTCGGCTTCAAACTCAGGGATGCTGCGAACATCAATATAAACTGAATCAGAGTTTTCTTTTAAAGCTTCAAAGGCTTCTTGGTTGTTAAGATTTTTAATAGACATGATGGTTGGTTGATCGTTGGTTTTTATTTTAATTGTATGTTTTCTTTAAATTTAATTTTGACTCCTAGGCGTTTTTTTGGGTCTTCTTCAAAAACACCTTCGTGGTCAGCATTAATTAATACTTTTGTTAGTAGCCTGTGTAATTCTTTTTTAAAGTTTTGACGATTTTCGGCTGTGTTGGGTGCCAAGGCACGATCATTAATCAATATTTCTATTTCTTTTAAATTAAATTGAAGACCCTTGAGGTTTTTGTCTTTTACAAGACGTTCGCAAGCACTAAGGGTTTTTTTAAAAGCGTCTTTTAAGCGTTTTTCATTATCGCCTGTTAAGGTTTTTTTACGGTTGTATTTGAGACCCCACCGGCCATCTGTGTGATCTAGGCTATAGTCAGCTTCTAATCCAATAAGCATCATGCCTGGCCCTTGGGGAACGTGCAAATAATCAGCGACATCAATTAATAATTCTTCACAAACTTGGTCCTGAATCCAAGTTTGAAACGCTGGGTTCCAAAGCTCAGGTTTTAATTGCTCAGGATTACTAATGGGTATTTTAAGGTTAAGGTGTTCTAGTTCCATGATTTTATTTTTTCTGATTAATTTGTTGGCTCATGCGTAGGTTACAAGCGTGGACAGCTTCGATAAAGAGCTGGGCTTCTTCAATGGTATGATGAGCATTTTCGCTATTAAAGCTTTGATTAGCTTTTTGGTGGGTTTCAAAAAGATATTGAGCAAATTTACCTTTAGCAAAAGGGTCAAAAAATAATTCGGTATCATAAAAGCGTTTTCTAAACTCTTGAATGATTTCTTCGGCTTCTTCTTTGACGTCTAAGAATTGGGTTTTGACTAGACCTTTGGCCGCATGGAGCATGGCCCAATAGGCTTTGTTTCCAGCTTCTTGGCTTTTGCCTTCGTCTAAGAGTACTTGAGCTTCAAAGACTTCTCGTTCGGCATCGGCAAGATCAAAGTCGATCAAATTAACGACTTCACCAGCGCATTCTCCTATGCCTATGTCCCCTGTGGTATAGACTCTGGGATCACCCCAGTCATTATAAAAGCTTGGGTCTTCTTCAAAACTAGGAGCTTTGCTTAAGTCCTCTAAACTTTTTTTCACCTCGAGTTTACCGATGCGTTTAATAAAGTCTTGAAAGCTTTCTTGCTTGTTTCTTTCTTTTAAGTATTTTTCTGAGATCCTATCCACCACTGCGGGGATATTTTTAGAGGGAATGGCCACAATAGGTAGTCCGTAAGATCCTCCATTGTTTTCCCATTGGCCGCCTAGGACTACTTGAAAGTGAGGCACCATGTAGTTGCCTACCTTACGTCCTACTCCATAAAAGCCTAAGTCAGCTAGGTGTTGTTGTCCGCAGCTATTAAAGCAACCACTGACTTTGATATGGAGATCTTTAATGGCTTCATCCATATGAAAGGCTTTTTCTGCTAATTGTTTGCGTAGTTCACCAGCTAAACCTCGAGAGCTGGCAACACCTAATTTACAGGTGTCGGTGGCCGGGCAGGCAACAATATCCATAATATGACCGGCCTCGCTTTGGGATAACTGGCTTTTTTTAAGATCTTGGTAGAGGTCCCAAAGATCAGTTTTGCTAATCCAGCGCAAAACCATGTTTTGTTCCACACTAGTGCGGATGGTGTCTTTGGTGTATTTGCGTACGATATTGGCGAGTTCTCTTAGCTGATTGGGTGTGATGTCTCCTAAGGGTAAGGCGATAGTTACGGTGACATAACCGCTTTGGCGCTGGGGTCTAATGTTGGTTTCCAACCAACGTTTAAAGTCAGCATCGTCAGGAATATTTTTTAAGTCACCGCCAGGTCTTTTGGCGCTTTCTTGAAAGGATTGAATTTCTTGTATCATTTCAGTCCAGCGAGGGTCATGGGGGAGTTTTTGGCGTTCTTCTAAAACAAGTTCTTTAAATTTTTCTATACCTAAGTCTTTGATCAAAAATTTTAGACGGGCACGATTGCGGTTTTGTTTTTCTCCCAAACGAGCAAAGACTCTGGCGATGCTTTGGGTTAGTGGCAGTAGTTCTTCTAGCGGGACAAAGTCGCTTAGGAGTTTGGCCTGGTGGGGCACCGCGCCTAGTCCACCGCCGACGTATATTTCAAAGCCTTGTTTTTCTTTGCCATCTACGATGCGACTAGTGGCGATTAAGCCTAGGTCGTGCATATTGGTAAGTCCGCAAGCGTGATTTTTGCAGCCGCTAAAGGCGGGTTTAAATTTGCGACCAAAGTCCTGCACGTCGGGATGGCCCAATAAAAAATAGGTTAAGGCATGGGCATAAGGTGTGATGTCAAATTTTTCGTCCGGGCATACGCCAGAGTAGGGACAAGCAGTGACGTTGCGAACCGAGTTGCCGCAAGCCTCTCGCACCGTGATACCTACTGCAGCCAAGCGGCGATGTAGACTAGGCGTGTCTTCTAAGTGGATATAGTGCAATTGAAAATCCTGACGTGTAGTCACATGGGCAATGCCATCGGAGTATTCTTCTGTGAGATCAGCGATGACTTCCATTTGTTCTGGAGTAAGACCACCGTAGGGTACTTTAATACGTTGCATGCCTGGAGCATCCCAGACTGTGCCGGGACCTTTGCCAGGTTTTTCTTCAAAATTTAGGGTTTTTTGGGCTATTCCATCATGACGCAATCCGTTATCGTAGCGTTGTCCGTAGACACCACGGCGAAGTCGTGTCTCGGCAAAAAGTTTTTCTTCTACTTTATTTTGGGTGCGCAAGGCGATGGTAGTCTCAAAATCTTCAATTTCCTTAGCCCAATCGGGACGGATTTGTTCCTTTAATTGCTCTTTCCAAAGCTCAGAACTAACTTTCATTGGAGATCCTTTTTTGATTCTGGTTTATTTATTTTTATTAACACGATAGGGGTAAGGAGCAAGGGGAATTTTTGATAAGGATGGATTATGAAGAAAAAAGCTATAAAAATTGTCTTTTTAGATGCTCATACCCTGGATTTGGGCGACTTGGACTTAAAACCTTTGAAATCTTTGGGGGATTATCAGGCTTTTCAGTGCCATGCTAAAGACAAATTGCCTAAAGAGGCTTTAGAGGCTGAGATTTTGATTACTAATAAGGTGCTTTTTACTGAAAAGGACTTTAGAAAATTAAGTAGTCTTAAGCTGCTTTGTATCAGTGCCACGGGGGTTAATAATGTTGATTTAAAAGCAGCAGAAAACCATGATGTGGGAGTTTGCAATGCCACAGGTTATTCTACTTTTGGAGTGGTTGAGCATACTTTGATGATGATGCTCGCTTTTTCCCATCGTTTTAAAGAACATAATGAGGCTGCTTTGGGAGGGACTTGGTCTAACTCTTCTAGTTTTACTCTCTTGGATTTTCCTTTTACTGAGCTGCGTGGCAAGCGTTTGGGTATTTTAGGTTATGGTGAAATTGGTCGTGCCCTCTCTAGGGTAGCTAGGGCTTTGGGGATGGAGGTTTTAATTGGTAAAATCCCTGATCGTACTTATGGGGAAAAACCTCAAAGAGTGAGTTTTCATCATTTATTAAGCAATAGTGATTTTGTAACTCTTCATTGTCCTTTGTCTGAGTACACCAAAGGGTTGATTGATGCTAAGGCTTTAAAGCTAATGAAAGAAGATGCTTATCTTTTGAACATGGCTAGAGGGCCAATTGTGGTAGAAAAAGACATTGTTGATGCCTTGTCTAAAAATAAGTTGGCAGGCTATGGGGCTGACGTGAGTGAAGTAGAGCCTCCACCTAAGAACCATCCTTTTTTTAAGAAGAATCTACAGAATAAAATTATTCTCACTCCCCATGTGGCTTGGGCTTCTAGAGAATCCAGGCAGCGTCTGGTGGAAGAGTTAGCCAAAAATATCGAGGCCTTTTTAAAGGGCAAAAAGCGCAATCGAGTCGTCTAAAGTTTTATTTAATGAACTTTTTTAAAGTGAAGCTTTGAGATTTTTTCTCAAAAGCTTGCCGGTCTTAGTCTTGGGGAGTTCGTCTACAAAAACAATCTCTCTTGGA
>JAGRNM010000124.1 GCA_020440745.1 Deltaproteobacteria bacterium | reverse complement strand
ACTCAGTGACGACGGACTCTCTTTACGATACAGCCTGGAGTCCTCAGGGTGATGCCATCCTTTATGCTTCTGATGAGGATCACTCAGTGACGACGGACTCTCTTTACGATACAGCCTGGAGTCCTCAGGGTGATGCCATCCTTTATGCTTCTGATGAGTGGATTAATGATTATGAGGCTTATGGCTTAGCTCTTTTGGGTGAAGAGGGAGATAGTCTGTTAAACTTAGCACCTGAGCTTTTGGATAATAGTGGTACGTTGATTAACTCTGATGCCCAATGGAGTCCGGACGGTAGCTATGTGGCCTTTAGTGCGGATCCTGATGGTAATGGTAAGTATAAGCTTTATCTAGCGGACCGAGAGGGTAATCGGATTTTAGTCAATCCTGACTTGGTAGAAGAACATATTTATCAGCCCACTTGGAGTCCCGACGGTAGTCAGATTGCTTTTATTTCAAATAGCTTAGAAGCTAGTAAATACGAGCTATATATCTACGATCTAGCTAGTGGTCAGGTGGAGGGTCCGCTTAATGGTGTTCTAGTAGTTGGTGGTGATGTGAGCAGTTTTTTATGGAGTCCTGATGGTGACCATCTGGTTTACCGTGCGAACCAGGATATAAGCGGTACTCAAGAGCTTTATTTGGTGGAGTTAGCTTCTGGTCAGGTGAGTAAGGTCAATGGTAATTTTGCGGCTGGTGGTTATGTAAGGGATGATTACCAATGGTCGAGTGATGGCACTAAGATTTTTTATCGTCATGAAGATTTAATATCTTCTAGTGTCATCAAACTCTATGTGTATGATTTGGTCAGCCAGGATCGTAATATTGTTAATGGGACTATGTTTGCCGATGGGTGGGTTTGGGATTATCAACTAAGTCCTGATGGGACTCATGTGGCTTACCGTGCCGACCAAGATACCCATGACCAGTATGAGTTATATGTAGTGTCCTTGGATGACTTAGGTCATTCTACTAAGGTTAATGGAACCTTGTCGGTTGGGACTAATGTGTACTCCACCTATCGATGGAGTCCTGATAGTAATTATTTGGCCTATACTCGTCCGGGTCTTTTCCCTGTTAGTTATTTAGAATTTCTTGTGGTTTATGAACTGGTTGGTGGCACAAACCAAAATGTGACTTTGCCTTATGAAAATGATACGGGTGCTAATCGGGATGTATTTACTTTTGCTTGGAGTCCTGACAGCAGTCAATTGGCTTATCTAGCGGAGATTGCTGAAAATGGTTTAACAGAGTTATTCTTAGTGGATCCTGCAGGTGTGGGAGCTAAGGTAAGTCAAGAGATTGATCCTTCGTTTGAATCTGTTACATCTATTATTCAGTGGAGTCCTGATGGTAGTGCTTTGGTTTATTTTATTTATGATGCTTATTATAGAGCCAATCTCTATTGGCCAGAGACGGGAGAGACCCTTGAGATTAATAGTCTTTTAGAACAAGAAGATTGGTCTGTAAGGGAGCTTCGTTTTTCTCCTGTGGGTTGGGGAGAGTAAAGGGCTGTCTGTATAGGATTGATAAAAAGGCGATTCTTAGAATCGCCTTTTTTAATGCTTTTAGGCTTTACAAATGTAGCTATGGGGGACCATCTTTTTTAGGGAAGAAGTCTTAAAGACCCTGGGCTTAATAAAGCTTTTACTTTAGACAAAAGAATTATAGAAAATTTTATCTCTCTAGGTCTAGAAAGAGCCTAGCTAAATCACCAAAGATAAGGAGCCTATTATGTTTAAAAAAATCTTTATCCCCTATGACTTATCTAAAGAGGGCGAAAAAGGTCTGCGTTGGGCGATTTATTTGGGGCAACACTTTGGAGCTAGTGTGCAGATCTTTCATGTCTTGCCTCAGGACAAGGAGCTAGAAGAAAAATACCAAGAAGTACGCAAGCAAATTGAGCAAGATGTGGAGTTGACAGTAAAGGCCTATGGTCAAGAAAATCAAGGCCAGGGCTTGCAAGCTTATGATTTGCGCTTTGGGGTGGGAGATCCCCAAAAATTAATTTTAAGTGAGATTAAAGAGCAAAAGCCCGACTTGGTGGTAGTTAGTACCCATGGTTGGACGGGTTTAAAACATTTCTTTTTGGGTTCTAAGACGGAACATATTGTTAGAGAAGCTAAGACCCCTGTCTTAGTGGTGCGTCAGGCTCCCCATTGGCCCTTTAAAAAGATTTTAATTCCGGTAGATTTTTCGGACTTTACCGAGCAGGCTCTTTTAATGGCCGCCCATTTAAAAGTGTCTAAACAAGTAGAGTTTGAACTGATGCATGTGGTCTCTATGCCCGATCTTATTCATTATGCACCTGATTATGGAGTAGCCTTGCCACCGGATTTGCAGGGCGACTTAGAAAAGTCCGCTCGTCGGGATTTAGAAAAATTAAAGGCCAAGCATGTTTCTTTGGAGGCCACTATGACTCAAGCCACAGGCTCGGTTGCTGACCAAATTTGTCAACGAGCTCAAGAGGCTCAAAGTGATTTGATTATTTTGCCTACCCATGGTCACGAAGGTTTAGAGCGTTTGCTCTCTGGCAGTGTGGCAGAGCAGGTTTTACGTTATGCGCCTTGCTCGGTTTTGACCTTAAGGCTTAATGTTTAACTTTATTTAATAAGGCCTTGTCTTAAAAAAGTATGATGAAAAATTTCTTTCTTTCCCTTTGTTTAGTTTTTATTTTTGCTGTTTTGGCTATTAGTCCTCTTGCAGCTAAAGAAGTCTGTGGTCGTTATTTTTATGGGGACTACGAAGGAGATGGCATCCCTAATTATGTCACCTATCAGCAATACGATCAAACAGTGCCGGCCGAGTGGCGCCAAACGCTTCCTGCTTTTTCTGGTTCGGATACAGATTTGGATGAAGTCTTTGAGTCGGCCTACACTGTGAGTTGGGAAGGTTCTATGGCGACTCGGTTTTATGATTACAATAACAATGGTGTTGTTGATCCGGGTTTTGCCCAAGACTCTCTTTATTATTATGACACCCAACCCATGGGGTTGCTTAATCCAGAGGATCGTGAAACTTACGTACTAGAGAGTGATCGTTGGGCCGATGGGGTGATTGATGAGGTTTTTGTCTCCGAGCACGATGTAGAAAATTTTTTGATCACCAGAACAACCGATAATAATAATGACGGTAGCATCGATCGTGTGGAAGTGAGAGAGTTAGATCCCGAACACCCTGGTTATTATAGTCGAGTGAGGATTGATATTGGTAATAATGGAAGCTGGGATAGTATTACCACCTATGTTTGGAATGAAACAAATGATGGCTATACAGAATATGAAGATAATAATGGTGATGGATCGATGGGAGTGGGTGATGATACTATTGTGATTGAACTGAATGAGCAGGGAAAAATCCTTCAAAGAGTCTTAGACGAAGACTCAGATGGTATTATTGAAAAAAGAACTACCTATGAGCGTGAGGGTTTAGTGCAGCGAGGATATTCGGATGATGGTGACGATGGTACGGTGGATCTCATTACGGAGCTTCACTTCTTGGAAGAGGATCCTAGTTTAATGGATTTTTCTGCCTCTTATGATCCGGTCACTGGTATGGAGTTAGATCGTTATTCTAATGAGTATGAGTTTTGCCCGACTCTTTGTGGTAATGATAGTGTGGAGGGGGATGAAGTCTGTGATGGTAGTGATTTAGGAGGAGAGACTTGCCAAAGCCAAGGTTTTGTCAGCGGCGAGCTTGCTTGTCAGACCTCTTGTGAAGCTTTTGATGTTTCTAATTGTCAAAGTCAAGGCGAGGTGTTGGTAGAAGAGACAGACCAGACTCAAAACCAAGATAAAGTACCAGAGCCTAGTGCTTCTCAGGCAAAGGGAAGTTCTTGCGCCTTGAGTGCTTTAAGCGTTTTACCTAATACTGGTTTTAGTTTTTTCTTAGCTTGTTTTGTTTGGTCTTTGGTCTTAGTCGTAAGACTTTTTAATTTTTAGTGGCTTGATAGTGTGTAAAAATAATACTTAAGTATTCTTGGATAATTTTTTGAGTTTGGGGATTTTCTTTAATATCTTTTAAAAACTCCATGATATTTTTTTCTTGCTTGGCGCTAGTTTTTTCAAAACTAGCGATATTCCATAAAGCTGAGGCTAGTTCTTGTCCATTGTAGTGACAATGGCTATCCTCCTGGTAGCCTGCACGGAGTTCTTTTGTTAAATAATCTACAATTTCTTGAGAGTCGGTGGTGGCTATGGCTAGTTTTCTTAGTCCAATTAAGAGGTAGCCGTTATTTTTCATGTTCGTTCTGTTGGCTCTTGGATTGGTTTTTTCTGCCCTTTGGATTATCTGCTCTTTAATGTTTCTTAGACCGTCTTTTTCTAAAGAAGAAGGAAGGCCTAAGAGTCTTAAGTTAACTAAGCCGTTTAAGATTCTTTCTTGTTGTTCTGGATCCTTTTGAGGATCTAAGTTTTTGATTAATCTTTCTTTGGCATGTCCTAAGACTTTTTCAAGAGGTTGAATGTCTAAGCCCATGGCTTTAAACTCAAGCATGGCTTCTAAGCTAAAGAGGATCCTTTCAGGGTTTCTAGAACAGAGGCCTTGTCTAAGTCCTTGGATTAGTTGTCTTTGAGCTTTGGGCTTAAGGTCTATTGGAGTTTTTGTTTTTTCAAAACGAACCTTCAATAGCTTCATGGCCAATTCGGCGTCGGTTAATTTTTTGCCGGTGATTTTTGCTAACAAAAAGTCTTGATCAAACTGCTCTAGGTATTTTTGTAGATAGTCTTCGCCATTATTAAGAGCCTCGTCCGCTTTTTCTAAGGCAAAAAAGACTTGGCCAGCTTTCCAGTTAAATTTAACAGGGCTATAGTAAGAATTAAGGGGAAAAAGGTCGCTTTTTGTTCTTTCGCTACTTCTGTTAAGTCGTTCAAAAAAGACCCGACTAACACTGGCGTCTTCTAGTTTAAGAATACCAGGCATAAATTTGTTTTGGATGGAGTTGTCAGCTAATAAAAGTCGGCTGACCAGTTTGGATAATAAGTCTTGGGCTTCGTCACGTTTTTCTTTAACAATGGGGCTATCCCAATCTTTTCTTTGGATCGAGTCTTTTAGTGCTTGG
>JAGRNM010000123.1:2991-5084 GCA_020440745.1 Deltaproteobacteria bacterium | reverse complement strand
GTTTTCTTCTGTATCTTCAGAAGTAGGATCCTCATACACTAGTTGGGGAAAATCCTGGGCATCCAAAGGATCGCTTCCTAGGTTTTCCTCTAAGTCATTAGCAAAACCATCGCCGTCTGCATCTCCGTCACAAGCATTGCCTAGTCCGTCTTCGTCTAAGTCTAGTTGTTGAGAGCAAAGTAAAGACTCACTCTCGCCCTCTGCAAAAAGCTCCGGACATTGCTCTTGCATCACGGCTTCTAAAAGCGCTGCTTGGGGATTGGATTCGGCAAGATTACAATGATCGGCTTCATCACAAATGCCGTCTTCATCATGGTCAAAGCAGTCCGTCAGGTTTTGTGGATAAACATCTAGAGGACCAGGGTCGGGATGGGGAGGTGGTGGTGGTGGCTTGGGTAGAGTAATCCCGGTTGGGCCAGTAGGGATTCCTGGCAAAGCGGGCAAGGGAGCTTGGGTACAGGATTGCCCGCTTTCACTTTGCTCACAGATTTCTAAAAAAGGATAATAAGTTTCGATCACTTCATCTCCAGGATAGGCAGAGCTAGAGACGCGCAAAAAAGAACGCCCGGCAAAGTCACAAACAGCATGCCCCCAGTCTTGGGCCAAGATAGTTAAGTAGCGCAAAGAAAGAGCTTGAGGATCCTCTACAAAAATAGCGCAGCCTTCGACCTCTCTGGCATCAATCACTACTCCTAAAGGAGCCAGGTCTTCTGCCAAGCCATAATTAGCTCCAGAAACCATGACTTCATGGTCCCCATTAAAAAACAAAGGCTCAGTGATGTTTATTTTTAAAGGAGCGCTTAAGGTGGTAAACAAAATTTGATCGCACTGTCCCAGATTGGCTTGTTCTGTTAACCAAGGCAAAGAGCCTTCTTCCGTGCCGTTTTTAAGGCTGACCTGACAATTATTTAAGGCCTGTAAGGAAGTGCTAAGACTTAAGCAACATAAGAAAAACAAAAATAAACTAAAGTGTTTTTTCATGACTATAATCCTTTAGGCGTCACATCAAAGTTAAACTTTACCCCGCTGATAAAGACTCCAATGCAGCTTTTTAAATTGCTCTCGACCCCGCCCATCAGACTAAAATTAAGAAACTTGCCCACCTTAGGATGGGGGGTAAAAGAGAAGCCCACGAGGCCTCTAAGATTAGGCTGAAACGAAGTAGCCCATTGGTCCGGTTTAGGTACCCCGCGGATTCTGGCTCTGCCTTCTAAGCCAATCCCTAAAAGCGCAATTCCACCACGTTCTACCAAAGTAAAATTAGTCTTAAGGGTCACGGAGGCTTCTAAGCCGGTGCTTCTTTGTTTGACAGCTTCTAAACTCACCTCCTCGGGATGGGAGGCGTCGGGTGTTGAACAAGTATCCGTAGGGCTAGCAAAAGGGTTGTCTTGGATGGCTGCCTCACAGCTTTCCTGACTAGGAGCACTTGCTTGATCGGCGCTTAAGGGAGCGCTTAGGGCCGTGCTTTCTAAAATACTAAACTTACGCCAGACAAAACCCCCTTGTAAGACTAAGGCGGACTTAAAGCGATCCCAAGCCTTAGGAGAAAACTGCAATCCCACCGAACTACCCACAAAAGCCGTGGAAAGAGGCTCGTCACTAGTGGGCACACCCTTGGAAAAGTCCCCACTAAACTTGGCATAACTAAGAGGTACCGAGAAGCCGGTTTTTTCGCCTTTTCTTTTAATGCCGTACTTGCCGCCAAGGCTTAAACCTAAGCTTCCCTTATTAAAGAGCTCGCCTTTTTCTGCAGGAAAAGCCAATTGGGTGGAATAAGAAACAGACCCGGCAAAGGGAGTGTTTGGTCGTTTTTGGCTAATGTCCGTCATGTTTAACTCCAATGGTTTAAAAAATGTCTTTAATTTAGCCGTGAATTATTAAGATAATGAAAGCAGCTAATTAATGAAGACAGGAAGCTTATCGACTTACTGTGTGTTTTTTTAATTGCTGCTTTGTGTCAGTTATGTGTTTTTTAAAAAAAGAATTGGTTTTTTAAATAGTTTTGAATCCAATTGAGTACAATTTCAGTGGCTTATTACTGAATTAGCAAACAAAGGAAAAAAGGATTCTGTCTTATGGATCAAAGAATCTTG
>JAGRNM010000123.1:0-2981 GCA_020440745.1 Deltaproteobacteria bacterium | reverse complement strand
AACTTACTCCCTTGGTCTTCAAACTTATTTCATCCAAAATAAAATAAGCTTAATTTGTTTTCCCTAAAAAAGAGGTTTTAAGCACTATGAGCACGTTAGAAAATCCTTCTCCATCCCAAAGTCAAAACCTTCATGCAATCGAGATCCAATTAAAGCAGTGGCAGCAACTTTTTAATCCCCATGATCCTTCTCCTTTTAGGCAAAGAGACCTAGATCGGGACGCGGCGGAATATTTATTAGAATGTGCTAAGGAGGCTAAGAAAAAAGCCGAGCTTGATCTAAAAATTTATTTACCTCAAGAGCAGATCAATCCAAAACTAGAATCCTTAATCCAAGAAGCTATCCAGCATTATTTTAGCTATGAAGAAGAACTAGGCCTAAAAAAACTAAAAGACCTCTTAGCTCAGGGCAGGCTTTTTTTTATAACGGGTTTTTTGTTTTTATCCCTTTGCCTTTATGGGTCCCACTTGATTTTGACTAAGTCTAGTGGAGTGTTTTTTCATATTTTGGGAGAAGGTCTTAATATTATTGGTTGGGTTGCCATGTGGAAACCTTTAGAGATTTTTCTCTACGACTGGCGACCCTTAAGAAGACTTTGTATTGATTACCGCAGGCTAAGCTTAGCTTCTATTCAAGTCTTGCCTTTGTAGACTTTATACCAAGCTTCTAAAAAACTTTATCCCACTGGGTGATTTTCCAGCCTGATTTTTCTTGGACAAGCCTTATTGCTAAAACTTTAGGATGGATAGTTTCTTCATCTCCACAAAATTTTCGGTAATAGGCTTGGTTTTGATAAATTTTTAAAAGATCGTAATCCCCTTGTGGGCAGATGATTTTTTCTTGATTAAGTTGTTTTTCTACCACTTGTTTGATTGCCTGGCTTTGGGATATTTTTTCTTTTGTTCTAGGATGTCTTTTAAGTGGGGGCTGAATTTTCCCAGCAAGACAACTTCTCTGTCTTGACTATTTTCGACATCTCTAAAATTAACAATAGAGGTTTCTTACGTTTCTTGAAGAACTCCCCAGTCCTCTGCACGACCAAACTCTAGAGCATAAAACTCTGTTTCCTTTTTAGCCTCAGCTCTTAAAAAACTGGGATAATAAAAGCTTAATAAGGCAATTAAAAAGAGAGCTATTTTAGTTTTTGCCATAATTTTTGAAGTCTTTACCAAGTTTAGGATTTTTTCCTAGTGTATTTAATTAAAGTTTAGTTTTTTTAGCAAAAACTTAAACATGGTAAATCCATTAATTAAGTTAATTGCTCTATTTTTAATAATGTTCTTTAAGACTTTTAGTAAATTTAAAATTAATCATGAAAAAAGTATTAGCCATTTCGGGCAGCATAAGAAAAAACTCAAGCAGTACTCAGTTGATTGATCTGTTTAGCCAATTAAGTAAGCCTGATTTATCCATCGAGCTTTTTGAGGGTTTAGCGGCCTTACCTTATTTTAACCCTGATCTAACCGAAAACCCTCCCGACTTAGTCAAGGTCTTTTGCCAAAAAATAAAAGAAGCCCAAGGTGTTTTGATTTGTTCTCCTGAGTATGTGTTTTCTCTACCTGGGGTTTTAAAAAACGCTTTAGAGTGGACGGTTGCCTCCAGCGACTTTGTAGACAAGCCCGCCGCCTTGATCCTTGCCTCCACCTCAGGCGAAAAGGCTTACGAGTCTTTATGTCTAATCATGAAAACTTTGATGGCGGATTTTAAAAACACCAGCCTATTAATTAAAGGTGCTAGAGCCAAGCTGACTAAAGAGGGAAAGTTAAAAGACCAAGAAGTTTTAAAACACCTTAATCAAGTTATCGATAGTTTTAAAAAAAAGATGGCTTAGCCTAAAAAAGGATTCGGTTTTTTCGGTTAGGCAAGCTTACGTTAATGGTGGAGAGTATTATGGAGTTGGATATAGTTTTTTCTTTTTTGGACCTTTGTTTAAAAAAATCAGGCGGAGCTTATATTTGAATTTTTCAAAAGAACGAAAGCTCCGCCTGATTTTTGATTCATCATTATTCTACGTCAAACCGGTCAAGCATCATGACTTTATTCCATGCTTTTCCAAAGTCTTGTGCCAATTTTTCTCCGCCGTCGTCGGCAGCATAGACTTCGGCAACAGCGCGTAATTCTGAATGAGATCCAAAAATAAGATCAACCGGAGTGGCCGTCCACTTTAATTGACCTGTCTTGCGATCTAAGCCTTCATAAATACCTTCCGATTGTGAAGACTTCTTCCACTCAGTCGCCATGCTTAGCAAATTGACAAAAAAATCATTGCTTAAGACACCAGGCCTGCTGGTAAAAACGCCGTGTTTGGATTCTCCATCATTGGCTCCTAACACCCGCATGCCGCCTACTAAAACCGTCATTTCCGGTACTGTAAGCGTCAGCATATTGGCTCGGTCAACCATAGCCTCCGTTGGAGATAGATGGTTGCCTTCACCATAATAGTTTCTAAAAGCGTCGGCTTTTGGCTCAAGGTAGGCAAAGGAGTTTACGTCTGTTTTTTCCTGAGAGGCATCAGTGCGTCCGGGTGTAAAGGGCAGCTCGATTTCGTATCCAGCTTTTTTTGCAGCCTCTTCAACAGCGGCGTTTCCGCCCAAGACAATCACATCAGCTAGTGAGACTTTTTTTCCATCGGATAGGGATTGATTAAAGTCTTGCTGGATTTTTTCTAGCTTAGAAAGCACCTTGGCAAGTTTTGCCGGTTCATTGACTTTCCAGTCTTTTTGCGGTGCCAGACGAATCCTAGCGCCATTAGCTCCACCCCGAAGATCGGTACCTCTAAAAGAAGCGGCCGCAGCCCAGGCGGTGCGTATTAGCTCCGAAGTGCTTAGCCCAGAGTTTAAAATTTTACTCTTAAGCGCTTGGATATCTTCCCCGCTAATCAAATTATAATCCACAGCGGGCACGGGATCCTGCCAAATGAGTTCCTCCTTAGGCACTTCTGCTCCTAGATATCGACTACGGGGTCCTAAGTCACGATGAGT
>JAGRNM010000122.1 GCA_020440745.1 Deltaproteobacteria bacterium | reverse complement strand
ATTTTGGCGTCGGGGCCATAATCGGTGACATAGTTTTTTAGTTTTTCGTAGATGGGCCCTGTCATGCCCGGCACCATATTAAGCTCTTCTAAGGTTAAGAGTTTGGCATTTTTCATACCTAGGTTATTCCCGGTACGATTACCTATTCCCTCTCGCCCCCGACTCTGTCCATCGACTTCGTTATACAAGTCATCAGGATCAATAAAATCAGCAATATTCTGAGCTAACTCCTTAGCACCCCTAAAACGGTCTTCAAAAAGACCTGAAAATTCTTCCCTCAATAACAAATAGTAAAGACAAGACTTTAAAACATCGTAGTTAGCTTGTTTAGGATCCAGTCGATAAAAGGCATTAAGATTAAAACGAGTGTCTTCTTCTTTAATCTCCACTATAAAATCGCCCTTAAAATTTAAAAAATCACTGGCTCCTTTGAGGTCTAAAAAATTTAATGACCCTCCACTTGCTTCTCCTTCTCCAGTTTCGGATTTTGTTCCGCTGCTTAAGGAACGTATCAAAGCTGTATTAATAGGAATTAATTCATAAAGGGGTGGAACCTCCACCTGAGCCCCTGATCTTTTAGCGGCCTGGGCGGCTATTTTCTGAATTTCTTGATTGTATTTTAAAATTAACTTGGAAAAACCTATTCCAGAATTAGCTAAAAAATAGGCCTGGGTACGATCTAACTGATTATAGGCCACATGGTAGGTCACTTGGGATTGATAGGCAAACTCCACCACCACCGTAGTAAGAATCACTAGAGTCCCCATGACCAATAATAAAGCCACACCACGAGAGCTTTTTATTTTTTTCTTTAAGGAGTCTAACATCCTTATATTCTTTCTTTTAACTTTAGCAAGAGGTCTTAAAAAGACAGCGATCTAAAGTTTTTTTTAAAAATTTAAAGGCAATTGAAACTTAATGGGTACTAACATGGTAAAAAACCTAGGTTCCTCCTCTTGAGGAAAAAAAACATAAAGCTTAAGCTCCACTGCCCAAGGAAGACGACCTGCATAGTCTAAGCTATCGGTATCCCATTGACTTTTGTACTCTTTGTCCTCGCCAAAAGGCAAATAACGAAATTCAATTCGATCTACAGAGTCTAATATTTCATAACTCTTTCCGCCCTCACTAAAATCCCGATCAATTTGTGTAGACTCACGACGCATTAATACTTGTCTAGAGGGATCTTCTTCACTCGGCTGTAAATAGTAGCTAATCTCAGCCACTTCGCTCTCCTTAGCCTCTGCCAAATAACGCAAATGACTCATACTTAAAAAATCCACACGCTCACTAGTCCCAACAAAGCCTAATTTTCCGTCAAATTTGGCACCTAAGAAGTCCCTACTTTGGGTAAAAAAGGCCATGTGAAGATCCCAATACATCTTATCTAAAGCACTCATCACAGCTTGTTGTTGGTCGTCTTTATCTTGGACTAATTCCTTAGTAGACATAATCTGCCTACTAGCCGTGACTAAACCCACGCTAATAAAGGAGAGAATAGCCAAACCAATGAGTAGTTCTAATAAGGTAAAACCACGTTGCTTAACTTGTTGATCAAAATAAGGGATGTTTTTCTCCTAGTTTAAAATTCTTATAATTTGACAATGTGAGTGGTTAAAACAACGCTATGGGTGCTGCCTAATTCTTCCCAAGAAACCTCAAGTTTTATCGAGCGCAAAGATTCTTTTAATTGTTCTGTAACCAATTGGGCAATTTGCCCCATATAACTAGAATTGGCAGGTAACATACCCGGCTGTTGTGCCTCGCCCTCCGAAGAAGCTCCTCCTTCAGCAATACCAATGGGAATTTCCGCTTTTTCTATAGTCCAATGCCAACGATAATCCTCGTAGGGACTCTCAAAGATCCCATCGTCTTCTTCTTTATCCTTAGGAAAATTATTCTTGGCTTGTGCTTTTTCTAATTCAATTAATTTAAAGTTAAGCTGGTTTCTGGCCAAGAGAGTTGCCACCTGAATACGACTAGCCGCCGCCGAGGCCTTTAAAGAGGAGCCCTGACTAGTATAAAGGGCCACTAAAGTAATGGCTAGGATGCCTAAGGCTACTAAAATCTCTAAAAGACTAAAGCCTTGGTTATTAGCCCCCTTTTTTAGTAGGACTGAAAAAAAATTCAGACCTGGCCGACTAGTTTTGCTCAAATTGAGGAGCTTCATAGCCATAATCTATCTTGACCCGAGCCGTCGCTGGGTTGACGGTTAAGCGTAAAATATCTTCCTCTTCTTGGTCGCTTAAATGCAAAACCACTGGATCGACCCAACCATTAGGAAGAAAATAAAGACTCACCTCTCCTGAAGTAATAGGATCTTTTTGATAACTCACAAAGAAACTTTGGATTTTAATTCCTTTAGGCAAAGCCCCTTCTTGAAAAATATCGTCTTCATCACTGGCCTCGCTAAACTCTGGAGGAGCTTCCTCTTCTCCTTCTTTCTTTTTAGTCTTTTTTTCTTCCTCTGGGGAAGAAGACAAATAAAAAGGCTCATCTCGACTCTCTAGACGGTAAGTATAAGTCTGAGTCTCTGGGTCTAAATTAAACCGCAAACGATAATACTGACCTTTAACTACTGCCTCATCAAAGGCATAACGAATCATGCTAGAGAGTTCTAGACTAGCATTTTTCATTTTTTGCAAATCACTAGGGAAAAAAGTCCCAACGCTAATAGCTGCTACCAAACCAAAGATAGCAATCACGACCATGATTTCGATAAAAGTGAAACCTTGGGAGATAAGACTGAGTCTAGTCTTCCTTTTTTCGCTGTTGGTAGCTGGTAAGGTCATCTTCCGTACCTTCCTCTTTGTCGGGCCCTTTAGAAACTATCTCGTACCTATGGCCACTTTCTCCAGGAGAACGGTAGATAAATTCCTCACCCCAAGCATCCAAAGGCAATTCTTCAAGATAGCCTTCTTCAGGATAATCCTTTAAAGAGCCTGGGTTTTCTACCAAGGCCTCTAGCCCTTGTTCGCTAGTAGGATAACTCCCATGCACTCGTTTAAATTGTTTTAGGGCTGATTCAAAGGCATCTATTTGAATATTGGTGGATTTAATACGAGCTTCTGCTAAAAAGCTCATCACACTGACGCTAACTAGTGCTGTAATCATACCAATAATGGCTACTACCACCATAATTTCAATCAGGGTCATACCTTCCGAAGCTTTTAGACCTTGATACCATCGACGCTGACTCATAAAATGCCTCCTTCAAAATTAAAAAAACGTCTTAAAAAGCAAAAACATTCTTAAAAAATAAAGTCAAAAAATTAAATAAAGTTTTTATAACCTCTCTCTACTGACCAATCAACTTATTCATGTTTAAAATCGGTAAGATAATCGAAAGTACGATGGCTCCTACCACACCTCCCATCACAACAATCATGACCGGTTCCATTAAAGCTTGAAGGGAAGAAACCTGAGTATCCACTTGTTCTTCATAGGTGTCGGCTACCCTTTCTAACATGGCTTCTAAGGCGCCGGTTTTTTCACCAATTCTAATCATATGGGTCACCATGGGAGGAAATTGCCCCGAACGCTTAAGAGGATCGGCAATGGACTCTCCTTCCTTGACCGAATTACGAGTCTCTTCAATAGCTTCGGTCAAGACCACGTTATTGACAACACCCTTAACAATATCCAAGCCAGTCATAAGCTGGACTCCCGAATTAGTTAAAGTAGAAAGGGTACGACAAAAACGTCCTACAGCCATCATACGAAAAATAGGCCCAAAGACAGGCATTTTAAGCCTAAGGCCATCTACTTTATAACGCCCTTTGGGAGTGGCATAATAACGCTTGTACAGAAAAAACGCTCCAACTACCAAAATAATCACAAGATACCAATAGCCGGCTATAAAATCACTTACCCCAATTAAAATTCTAGTGGGTAAAGGAAGTGTGGCTTCTGCATCTTCAAAGATCTTAACGATCTTAGGCACCACAAATACTAATAAGAAACTCATTAAAATGATACCCACTAAGGCCATAATCACAGGGTAAATCATGGCTCCTTTTACCTTAGAAGTTAATCTTGCTTGGTTTTCAGTAAAGTCAGCCAAGCGACTTAAGACCGTATCCAAAGCACCACTGACTTCTCCGGCGTGTACCATGTTAATATAAAGGTCTCCAAAAACATCGGGATGAAGTTTCATGGCACTTGCTAGACGAGAGCCTTCCTTCACTTTTTCTCGAATATCCCCCAAGGCACTTTTTAGTTTTTCTTGATCTGTTTGCTCGACCAAGGCTCCTAAGGCGTCTACAAGAGGCACATTGGCATTAAGCAAAGTGGATAACTGCCTGGTCATTTGGGCTAATTCGGCTACTTTAACTTTGTTGAGATATTTTTGAAGGTTAAATCTGCTCTTACCGCCAGCAGAAGTGCTTTTAGAAGCTGCAGAAGAGCCTTCATTAACCGAAGTAGGATAAATCTGTAGCTTACGTAATTTAATCCGTGCCGCTTTGAGGTTGTCTGCATCAATGATCCCAGAAACCTTTTTGCCCCGGGCATCCATGCCTTTGTAGGAAAAAACAGCCAATGTTGCTTTCTTCGTTGTTGGTTATTCGCTGTTAGTCTCTCTTAAAAGAACAACCAACAACGAAGAACAAACAACGCCTTTATTCCCTTTCTACATCCTCTTGAGTGACCCTCAAGACTTCTTCGATGCTAGTTTCTTTATTAAGAACCTTTTCAGCGGCCACTTCCCTAAGGGTTTTCATACCCTTTTCCATAGCCAAACGTTTGACTTCTGTCGCCCCAGCATTTTTCATAATTAAAGAACGCACTTGATCATCGACCATGAGAATTTCGTGAATACCCGTACGACCAGCATAACCCGTCTCTAAACAAGCAGGACAGCCTTTAGCGCGATAAATCATTTGGTTGGCTTCTTTAGAGCCTTTTTTAATTCCTAATTGGGTTAGCTCAAAGTCCGTAGGTTTATGTCTTTCTCGACACTCTTTACAAAGAGTACGCACTAAACGCTGGGCGATAATACCCACTACCGAGGAAGCCACCAAGAAAGGTTCCACACCCATATCAATCAAACGAGTGGCAGCACTAGCCGAGTCGTTGGTATGCAAAGTACT